>CAYPTZ010000143.1:252-7800 GCA_964413395.1 uncultured archaeon
CGTTATTTAAATATGGATAGAGAGAAAATTATCGAGAATATGCAGGAATTAATAAATAATATTCCTACAAATTATTATGCAGATGTTTTATTTCATAGTATGTCATCAATTATAATTAATAAAACACGCTCTGGTGAGAATGTAAATGCAAATTTAAAAACTAGAGGAATAGTATTTAGAATTTTTAATGGTGAACGATTTTATGAAATATCTACTCCATCTACTGGAATGCATAAAATGCATGAAAAAGTCGCCAAATTACTTCAAAATTTAGAGAAAAAAGATAATATTGATCTATATAAATATCCAAAACACTCAATCAATTCTGTTATACCTATGGAAAATAATTTTACGAAAATATCTTTAGCAGAAAAGTTAAAAAAAATAAAGGATCTTTTTGATAATTTAAAGAAAATTAATAATAATGTTAAAAATGCAATCATTCAATATAAAGACACTATTCAAGAAAGAATTTTTTTAAATACTGAAGGAAGTGTTCTTCGACAAGTAATTCCTCGAATGTACACATATATTGCACCAATAGTTAAAATTGATGGTAAAATTGACTCTGATAACCAATTGATTAGTGGTGAAGGAGGGTACGATATATTGTCTATAATTAATTTAGATTTTTTAACAAAATTAGTTTCTTCTTCAATAGAATTAGCAAAAGCATCCTTAGCTCCAACTGGTATAATGCCAATTGTTCTAGATCCAAGTATTTCTGGCTTTTTAGCTCATAATATTTTTGGACATGGTGTTCAGGGAGATTCAATCTGTTCAAATAGAAGTGTTTGGAAGGATTATTTAAATAAACGAGTAGGGTCTGAAATTATCAATATTTCTGATAACTCAATTTCTGGTCTCTATGGAAATTATTATTTTGATGATGAAGGAGTAATATTAAAAAAGACTCCTATTATTGAGAATGGCTATTTAAATCATTACCTTCATTCAAGAATGACTGCAAATATTTTGGGATTGGAAGGAGAACTAAGAGGTAATGGGAGAAGGGAGAGTTTTATGCACAGAATATATGCTAGAAATTCAAATACTTTTTTTGAACCTGGAGATTTTAATTTAAATGAAATTATTGCAGATATTAAACATGGCATATTAATTGAAAAAGCTAATCATGGCATGGAAGATTTTCAAGGTTCAATCAATATCAATTCTAAATCCGGACATATTATTGATGGTGGTCAAATTAAAGAACGAGTTAAAGGTATATCTCTGACTGGAAATGCTTTTGATCTCCTTAATAATATTAATGCCATTTCTAATGATCCTATTCAGCATTTTGGTATGGAAAGTCGCAAGGGCAATTCTGATACCATTCCTATCAGTTATGGTGGCGTTTATGTTAAATCTCAAAAAGGATTTGTAAGTCCTGGATAAATTTAAGAGGTAAACAAAATGAGTCAAAAACCAATATATTCTAAATATGATTCTATAGAATCTCTTGCAAATTTAGTTGAATCTGAAGTGAAAAAGACAAATATTCCTAAATATGATATCTATCTGCTGGATGAAAGAGTTAATGGAATCTATTTTAGAAAAACTGATGTTGAAGAACAAACGAATTATCATAATTTAACCTACTTAATCCGAATATTTAATGAAAAATCAACCAAAAATATGGGAATTGGTTTTGTCCAACTTAATTCTACAAATTCTAAGCATATCCAAGCAGCTATTCAAAAAGCAATAAAAATTGCAATGATAATATCTAAAATTGCTGATGTTCCAAAATATGATTTAGTTTCACCTGGAATGAAATATTCTTCTCCAAAAACCTATGAAAAAAATATTTGGAATAATCCTCATGAATTTCTTGATGAAAAAACTCAAGAATTACGTAATGCATTAAAAGAAATCAATCATGCAAAATCAACTTTTGGAAATATTCAATTATATCGAAAACAGAAAATGTTACTTAATTCGAATGGTTTTTCCAAATTGAAGAAAAGTACTGATTTTAGTTTTGAATTTTCATTTATTGCCAAAAATAATTTAAATCGTTCAGAATATTGGCCTAGAGGGTTTATTAAATCCTCAAATGATCTGAATTTCAATGAATGGATACCAGAGTGGGCAACAAGGGCCAAGGATTCTTTAAATGCGAAATATCCATCAAATGATTCGAATATTGATGTGATGTTTGCTCCTAATTTAGTAAGAAAAGCAATATTATCATCAATAAGCTATTCTATCTCTGGTCAAGCTTTGTATGAAAAATATTCAAAATTTCAAATTGATTCCAATGTTGCAGATGAGAAATTTACTTTAATTGATGATGGTTTGTTTGAAGGAGGGTTAGGAACTTCTTCTTGGGATTCAGAAGGTTTTCCAAAACAAAGAACTCCAGTTATTGAAAATGGAATAATGAAAAATTTTCTTTTTGATCAAAAATTTGCTACTTTATTAAATACTAAATCGACAGGAAATGCTCAGCGTAAATCAAAAAATAGTGGGAATATGTCAATAGAATTTAATAATTTGATCATTTTATCTGGAGATCAATCTTTGAAAGAAATTGTATCAAATTCAAAAAAAGCAATATTAGTTTTAAATATTCCTTGGTTATTTCCAAATATAATTACTGGTAATTTTGGTGCGTCAATCGAAAATGCTTATATGATAGAAAATGGAAAAATTACTGTGCCTATTAAAGGTGGTAGTATTTCTGGCAATATTTTTAATATGTTAAAGAATATTGAAGCAATATCTAAAGAAACTCGAATAATTAAAAACGCAAATATACCTTACATCAAATTTAAAAATTTAAAACTTTTTTCCATGTAAAAATTCATGAATAAAATTTAGAAAAAATGAATTGTTATTTTCTGAATAAATTCGTATTAAAAATCAGAAATATAACATGATTTTAGAAATTTCATCCTTAAGATGTTTCGCTTTATTTTCAATGTCTTCTTGATTATCAATTTTTTCTTGATTAAAACCAATGCTAAGAAAATATTTTTTTTCACTCAATTCAAATTTGTTAATCTTAATTGATATTGGTCCTGATTGTAAAGAAAATTCTGCCATATTTAATTCAATTTTTTTTGGATCAAAAGCAGAAAATATTTCAGGAGCCAATGCGCCCATATATTCTTGGTTAACATTCTGTGAGAAATAGCTCCCAATTTCGATATAATCTTCTGAGTAAATAATTATAAATTCAATCATATCTTGAAAATTATTCTTCTGGACAAAATCAGAAAATATAACACTTATATTTTCCATTATTATTGAGTTTCCCATTAAGGCTTTACTTAATGCGTGAATAACTGAAATTGGGTTGAATATAGATGAAATATATATGTTAGATTTAAAGGGTTTTGCTAATTCCTTGAATTTTTCTCCTACCGTTTCTGATAATTTCACCATATCTGGATCTGATTCCATACCTGGATCAAATTTATTTATTAAAACATTTATAATTGCATCTGGACTAAATTCTTCTAATTCTTTATGAATTAACTGAAAATATTCAATGGAATCATTAAAAACACCTTGATCTTGGATATCAATGACATAAAAGCAATGTTCAATATCTGCAAAGTTGAGTTCTGCTTTTTTTAGGTGCTTTTCACGAAGTTTTTCTTGTCCTCCAAAATCCCAGATAACGATGTCCCTTTCCATAAAGCTGATTTTTGTCCTTTCAACGCCTTTTGTGGGTTTAATTTTACTTAGGGATTTAAATTCACGCTGAAAAGTTTTTACAATGCTAGTTTTTCCAGAATTATCTAGACCAATAATCGGTATTTTTATCATTTTAAACACTATCTGATTTATTTTTCATTTATTTTTTTTTTTTTTTTAAAAAAAAATAAAAATTTTATTTACTTATTATAAAAAATTAAAATCTTACATTATTAATGGTTAATCATCATTAATCAATTATGTTTGATAGCCAAATGTGAAGTAAAATGTTTCTTTACCTCCAATAAAACTAATAATATGGAGAGTTGTATTATGTGTCTGAAGAGAAACTTCAGAGAGATCTAATTTCTTTTTGTCAAAAGTTTTAAAAATCTCCACAGAAATATCTCGCATTTGTTGTTGATTTACTGTTTCTTTGAAATAATTTCCAATTTCCAAAACATCTTTGGTAAAAATCATGATAAATTCACAACCAATCTCCCGATTAATGAATTCCATAAATAATATCTGAAAATTATCATATAAAATTGTATTTTGAAATATTGGCTTACTAAAAGCTCTAATAACATTTATTGGATTGAAAATGGAAGTATTATAGATCCTAACTTTAAGTGGTTCAACCAATTCGATGAATTTTTTTTTTATTGCAGTATAGAATTTTTGATGTTCAGGGACTTCTTCAAAACCAGGATCAAATTTATTTACAATTATATTAATAGTAGCTTCTGGAGAATATTCTACAATAGAATCTTTTAATTCTTGAAAATATTTGATAGATTCATTAAAAGAAAGTTGATCTTGAAAATCTACGACAAAAAATAATTCTTCCACTCCGGAAAAATAGGTATTAGCTTTTGCTTTATACGTAGATCTATATTTTTCTTGGCCTCCAAAATCCCAGATGATTATTTCTTTATCCAGATAGTTTAATTTGGTTCTTTCTATGCCTTTAGTTGGTTTTAATCCTTTTTGAAGTACTTTAAATTCTCGTTTTAAAGTAAGTATTAAACTAGTTTTACCAACGTTTGCAATTCCTAATATAGGTAGTTTCGTTATTGGCAATTTTGTGTTCCTTCTGTGAGTTATTTGTATATTATGATTAAGACTTAAAAATTATTATTTTTTTCAATAACGCTGTATTGAATTATTGTAATTTTTATCTTTAATATTTATCTGATATTATAATAATTAAAATTCAGAAAGAAAAAATCATAAATAGAATACCTAGTGAATTATTTTGAGAAAAAGATGTTTATTTGATTTTTCCAATTTTCTAAAATTTCTTCAATACATTTTTGTAGATCTTGTATTTCAATGGGATAATAAATATAAAGATATCCTTTATTTGATTTTGGCATAAATTCATTTTGATTCATATCTACACATAATTTTCTAAATTCAGTTAAGGTAACAGATTTTCGGTAAATTAATTTTTTATCCATTAAAATTTTTAGATTTTTTTGAATGATTGAACGTTCACTACTCATATGGTGAGTTAATTTTAAAATACATATTCCTTTTCCTTGTAATTCAAGAATATTAAGGTAACATTCAAGTTGTTTTTTACTTAAATCTAAAGATTTTCTTAAAATATCGACAATTTCTGCAGGATATTTAAAATTTTCTGGAATTAAATTCCGCATTACCATTTTTCTGTTCACATATATTTTGAATTAACTCTAAATTAAAAGTATAAAGGATAAAAAAAATGTTTTTTTTATTTGTTGTTTTCCAGTAAAAAATCGATGATTTGTTTAAATTGTGCTTTATTTGGAGCTCCTACTTGTCGATGTATCAATTTATTAGATTTAATAAATAGAGTAGTTGGAATTCCTGTTATCTGAAATTGTTCGGCAATTTGCCCATTTTCATCAACATTTAATTTAGCAAATATGACTTTTTTTTCCTTGTAATCTTTCTGTAAAGATTCAAATGCAGGGGCAAAACTTAGACATGGAGCACACCATGGTGCCCAGAAATCCACTATAATTAGATTATCGCGATATTTATTCACTAATTCATTGAAATTTTCTGGTGTACTTATATTTATTACATTAGCATATATAGTTGACATCATTTTTTTCTCACTTTTTTTGTGCAATATATTTGCACAACTATTATATATTATAAAAAATTAAAGATATTTAAAGATTGTGCATTCATTTTTACTTCTTAAATTGATAAAATTCTTTTTATTTTTTACATTATATGCAATAATTTTAAAACCTAAATCTCTGATTTGAATACATATGAATGGCTCTGATTCACTATCTTTATTGGGAAAAACTAAAAAAAATTTCGAAAAGGGACTCTCACTTTATAGTAAAAAATTGTATTGGGAAGCACTACCATTATTTGAATCTTTAAATCATCCTGAATTTGATGTATTAAAATTTTATCACTTAGGATTGATCTATATACAACTAGGTGATTATGAAAAAGGACTTTCTCAATATAGGAAAATAAGAGAGATTCCATCAAAGGTTCAAGGAATAGAATACGATAATATTATGTATGGGTTGTATATTAATATGGGTTCTACTTTGCAAGTTTTAGCTCGTCAAAAAAAAGAAAGAGAATTATATGAAGAAGCTATCATGTGTTATATTTATTCACTTCAAATTAAAGAAAGTGATGCTAGGGTATGGAATAACTTAGGAAATGCTTATTTGGAAGTAAATAATTTTAAAGAAGCAATAAAATCTTTAAATAAAGCAATAGAATTAGATGATGAATTTCCTGAAGCGCATTATTCCTTATCATTAGTTTATGAATCTATGAAAATTTACGAAAAAGCCATAGTAGAGCTTGAAAAGGGATTGAAATGGAAATCTCGCAATAAAATATATCTTAATCGAATCACCGCTTTATATTTCGGAATTGGGAAATTTGAAAAAGCAAAAGAATATGCGAAGCGCGTTCTAGCTGAATATCCTGAAGATATAAACGCATTAAAAAATATCTCTTTAATTTATTATAATCTAAGTGAATATGCTAAAGCTTCTCGATTTTATTCTGATCTTCTTAAATTAAAACCTGATTTTAATGAACCTGAATTGAAATCAATATTTGATGATCTTAAAAAACGAAATAATTAGCTATTTGTCTACATTTCTGCAATACAGAATTTTTTAAGTATTATTAGGTAATTTAAACATAATGAATACATTTGATATTCGTGATTGTCAAGCAATAACAAATCTTCTAAATGATTATTTTTCCATTTTTTCACACTGCAAATTTATGCTATATAAGGGAGAAAAATATAAATCTGTATCAGATGTAAAAATTATTGATTATAATGGGTCAAATATTGTCTATCAATATAATGTTAATTTTTTATCTAAGAAAAGAGGACAATATAAGCGCGAATATATAATGAATTTATATTTAGATAAAGAAAGTTATACTTTATTGCTCCAGGATCAAGCCAATATCGCTGATATCAAAAAATTGAATATCTATGATTTGAAAAAATATAAATTTGAAATGAATTCTGGAAAAATAGGATATAATTTTTTAATTCTTGAATCAATATCAAATCAAAATGTTTTAGAAAATGTAAGAAAAGAGCTAAATTTAAGAAATCCTGATGCAATAAAACAAAAAATTAATCATTATTTTAAAAAAAGTAAAGGATTTCGCAAATATGGTCAAAAATTAGCTTTAGAAGATGAAAAATTTATTGAAGTTACAAAAGCAGAAGAATTAGCATTTGGGTTGAATAATGTTGTTTATAATATTGCAGTTAATTTGAAAGCAGTATAAAATCAAACAACGCAGATGGAACAAATTTGGGCACCATGGAGAATGGAATATATAGAGAAACCGAAGGCAAATGGTTGCATTCTTTGCCAAAAGCCCAAAGAAAATAATGAC
>CAYPTZ010000144.1:0-7741 GCA_964413395.1 uncultured archaeon
GCATTTAACAAATTTCCTGTTAATAAAATTATACAAACAAAATATAATATGATTGAAATTCCTAAATACCAATTTTTTGCAAATAGTAATTCATCAATAATATTTGAACCAAGAAAATAAGGTAAGAAATATAAAATTGGAACAAAAATTAATGCAATTTTGGAGATTTCATTAAATTTTCCTAACTTAAATTGTTCTTCGATATCTTTCTCTCCACTTATCGACTTCAATGCTTCAAAAATAAATGATTTTCCAAAAAATGCTAGAAGAAAAATAAAATAAAAACTTTTGGTAGGTGCCATAGGAGGCGGATAAATTGCAATAATTATACCCGAAGGACTATTAAAGAAAATATATCTGCCTAAAATTAAAAGAATATTAAATTCAATGATTGATAATATCCCAAGTATTTCAAAAATTGAACGTTTATTAATTTTTGATTGACTAAATAATATATTTATGAGATAAAATGTACAGAATAAAACACCAATTATTCCTATTATTGATATAAATCTTAGCAGATTATTATTTTCCATAAAAAATCCATATAATAATTTGATTATAAGTATTCCACTAATAGGAGCTAATATTGATGTAAAAAGTCTTAAATTAACACTATTTGATTCTTTTAAAAAATTACGAATAGGTAAAAAAATAAATGGAAACAATCCAATTGATAATCCAAATCCTATGATGAAACCAGCAAAAATTAAGTTATGGCTAGATAAACAGGATGAAATACTTCCATAATCTAAATTAAATGAATTTAATTGTAAATATAACAATAAATTTGAAATCATTAAGGAAATTGATGATATTATTATCATTAATTTAAAATTTTTCACAATTTTATTACTTTTTTTAAAATCTCCAAAGAAGAAAAGATAATATATTCCTACATTTGTCCATATATAGAAAAAGGAAATTATTAAAATATTTTCAGTTATAAATAATCCAATTAATGAAATAGTAATTCCAATATATTGAATATTTAATGCATATTGATTGTGAGATGTCATTAATACTGATTTCTCTGAATATAAGATAATGATAAGAAAGATTAATATAATTTCAATTAAAAAATAATTAACTATATCATTGGAAATTATATGATTATAATTTATAGTATTGTAAAATAGATCTTTTTCGATATAAAGAAGGGATAAGGTAATTGTATTGAATATTAAAGCAATTAATAAGATATAAAAGATATTTTTATACTGTTTTTTGTTTGATTTATATTCATCTCGAATGATAAATATAATACTAACTAACAAAATGATTATTGGAGATATTTTTATAAAAATGCCATTCATGAGGTTTCCTCCTTGATTTTTCCAGAATTTTTCAATTCAGGTGGGCTATTAAATCTTTCCCAAATTTGAGTTTCTTTATCTAAAAATAATACATCTTCATCAATTATAAATATAGGCTCAAATATTGGACTATGGAAGATATAATAAAGTACTAATAAAAGAATAGAAGTAATTATCCAAATAAAATTTTCAGAAAGCAATATTAAAGACAATATACAGACGATTAATGATATAAAAGGATATAGATTTGTTCTATTTGCTGATTCTGTTGAAAAATAGCAATAAATTACCACAACAATTATAGTACTGATATAAATATAAGTATAAATATCAAAACTTTTCAATAAACCTGAAACAGATGTGCTCATTTTCTACTCTACTTTATTTTTCTCTTCATTGTTTATTATATTTTTTACAATTTGATCAAATTCTTCTTTTGGCAAAAAAAAAGATTGTGCTCCAATTTTTATACAATTAAATGATCCTAAAATACATCCTATATTAAGCGAATTTTGAATAGAAAAATGATTTATATCCCCATAAATAAATCCAGCATTGAATGCATCACCTGCACCAGTTGTATCAATCACTTTAATATTTTGTGCTCTCGAAAAAAAAAACGCCATTTTTTGATAAGCAATAAGCCCCAATACTCCCACATTTAACACAAATAATTTTACTATGAAAAATGGTAAAAAGTTCAGCTAACTTTTCAAATTTCTTTTCATTTGGTGTTTCAAGAAATGTATTTTTAGAATCAATTATTCCTAAAAGTTTCAATAACACCGAAAATTCTTGTTCATTTCCAAATAAGATTTTAATACTTCGTTTCCTTTTTTGAAATGTCTCATTTATCCAAGATTTAAAATAATTATGATCTTTAATTTTGGGAATTTGTGAAAATTGGATAATACCTGAAATATCACTAGAATATATATTATTAAAGTGCAAAAAAATTGACTCAATCAAGTTTCTCGATCCTTTCATATGAATCAAAGAGTTTTGGATCACTTTATTATTTGAAATTTCTTCAAAATATTTTGATAAATAAGCATTAAGCGAATTTATTCTCTTTATTTTTCGTTCACCGTCAGGCAACACAGATATTTTTACAGTCCCAGATTTATGCTTTAGAATTCGGATTAAAGGATTAAAAAGTGTTTTAATTTTTAGTTGCTTTTCAACAAATATGCCATTTTCATCATTTCCAATTAAACCTACCAGATTAATAATAAACTTATCAGGATCAAGTAGCAATTTCAAAAAATATGCAGTGTTACAAGCACTCCCTCCAAGAGATTTAGAATAATTTTCAAAATCTTCATAAACATCACAATTTATCGAACCAATGCATACTAATGATTTTTTTATATTGTTTGTGATTCTCATTCACAATCAACCCATAATTTACAATGTAAGTCTAATTGGACAATGATCAGAACCTAAAATTTCAGGCATTATTTCACTATTCTTTATTTGAGGTTTAAAATTTGAATTAATTACAAAATAATCTAATCTCCATCCAATATTCCTTAATCTTGCTTGATTTCGATAAGACCACCATGTATAATGTCCACCATCCTTTTTAAATTCACGAAAAGTATCAATGTACCCCAAATCCAATAATTTTGTAAAAGATTTTCGTTCTTCAATAGTAAAACCTGCTGTTTTTGAATTGGTTGTTGGGTTTTTTAAATCAATTTCTTTATGAGCAACATTTAAATCACCACAAAGAATAATATTTTTATCCTCTTTCAAATCTTCACAATAATTATATAATTCTTGATTATAGCCCAATTTATATTCTATTCGAGATAAATCTCTACCTGCATTGGGAACATAAAGGTTAAATAAATAAAAATTTTCATATTCAGCTATAATTAGCCTCCCTTCTTTATTATAAGTATCATTATTCAAGCCATACTGAATAGATAGAGGTTTTTCCTTAGTCAACATCATTACTCCAGAATAACCATTTTTTTCAGCTTTATTCCAAAAAATTTCATAATTTTCAGGAAATTTATACTTTTTATCAATAGTTTTTTCTGAAACCTTTATCTCTTGTAAACAATATATATCTGCATCTTCAGATCTTAGGAAATTATCAAAACCTTTTGCAATTGTAGAATTTAACCCATTCACATTCCATGACACAATTTTCATTGATTATTGATTTTTAATAGAAGAAAAAAAAAGGTTTGGTTCATAATCAATACTTGAAAAAAATGGTAAAAATTTTATTAATCGGAAATGGTGCAAGAGAACATGCAATAGCAGAAGCATTAGTTAAAGGAGGAGCAGAACTATTGGCCTTTATGGCAAAAATGAATCCAGGAATTGCTTCGTTATGTAATAATAATGTTGCTTTAGGAAAATTAGATGATTTTTCTAATATTATAAATTTTGCAAAAGAAAATGCGATAGATTTTGCAATAATTGGTCCTGAAGCTCCTTTAGCTAATGGAATTACTGACGCATTATTTTCAGCAGAAATTCCTACTGTTGGTCCAAACCAAAAATGTTCCCAATTAGAATCTTCAAAAATTTTTATGCGCAATTTATTAAAGAAATATAATGTTGAATCAAACATAGCTTTTAGCAAATTCGAAGATATGAAAGAAATCAAGAATTATATTAAAGAAATTGGATTAGAAAATGTTGTAGTTAAACCTGATGGGTTAACTGGAGGAAAAGGAGTAAAAGTTTGGGGAGATCATTTGCACTCTGAAGAAGATATTCTTCAATATTGTCAAGAAATATTTGAAGGAAAAGATAATGTCATTATTGAAGAAAAATTAGATGGAGAAGAATTTACATATATTTGTTTCATTGATGGAAAAAATGTTTTAGGAACCCCATTAGTTCAAGATAATAAGCGGGCCTACAATGGAGATGAAGGCCCAAATACAGGAGGAATGGGATCTTATTCTTTTGAAAACCATTTGTTACCTTTTGTTTCACAAAATGATGTAAATTATGCCAATGAACAAATGGTTAAAGTAGTTGCAGCCATAAAAACAGAGACAGGAACAGAATATAAAGGAATACTTTATGGGCAATTTATGAAAACCTTGAAAGGCTTAAAATTAGTAGAATTTAACATACGTTTTGGAGATCCTGAAGCAATGAATATTTTACCTATTATGGAATCTAATTTTGTTGAGATATGTCAACAAATATTAGCAGGAAATTTAAAAGGACCCTTGAAATTTTCAAATAAAGCAACTGTATGTAAATATTTAGTTCCAGAAGGATATCCAGTAAATCCCAAATCAAATTCCCAAATTCAAGTTAACACAGAAGAATTAGATAAATTAGGAGTAAAAATTTACTATGCATCTATATATGAAGAAAATGGAAAACTTTTTACCTCCACCTCACGTTCAATTGGAATCCTAGGAATTGCAGATAATTTGAAATTAGCAGAGAAATTAGCAGAAGGAGGAACGCAATATGTTTCAGGTGCTTTATTTCATCGAACGGATATTGGAAGTCAAGAAATATTAAACAGAAGAATAAATCATATGAAAAAAATTATGAAAAATTAAAAAAAAAACACCCTTTTTACATCAAAAGTAAATTTTTAGAAACATATGAGTAAAATTTCTTTGTTTCTTCTTTTTTTCTAAAAAAATTGTAAATTTTATACATGATTCAAATATAAAAGATTCTAATTTTTATTGAAGATCATTTTCCCTTTTTTTCCAATACTTACTAGAAATTATAAATCTATTGATTTTATAAGTATTCATCTCTAACTTGTGAATATTCCAAAGAATGAAATAATTATTTATATATTTTTCATAAAATGTATAAAAATTAATAAGAATGAATTAGTCAAATTAAAAATAAAAGTAAAAAAAAAATGATAATTTAAAATGGATTTATTTCAAAATTCAAATAAAAAAAAATGTAGAAATGTTACTTGTGGATATGTTGCTTTTCCTCCTTATCCTAAAATATGTCCAAAATGTAACAAGGATTTTAATAATTCATCTAATTTAGGATTGGAAATAAATAAAAATCAAAAAAAAGGAAATAGTACTAAACAAAACACCACAAATCTCTTAACAAATTCGCTTAAAAATGGAAAAAAACAAAGTTCCAATAAAAAATTATCATCAAATAATGCTCCTTTTCAATTAGAGCAAACAAATATCTCAAAACCAGATAGTAATGCATTAAATTTTACAAAAATGTTAAAAATTCAAACTTCACCTGATGTAGTTTTTTCAAATCAAGCATATACTCCAGAAATTATTGGAGATATAAAAATTTCTACATCTAAAATTTCAGATAGCGAAGAAAGAGTCAAAATAAAAAAAAAAATAAAAATAAAAATCGATTTATCCAATAAAAAAATCGATTTAGGCAAGAAAGGAGAATATTTGAAATATATGGGTATTGTTTCTGAAGCTCGAGATATCATTTTCTCACTAAATTCCCACTTTGAATATTTTTTAGAATTAGCTAATAATTTGGATTATATAGCCACTTCGATATTAAGTGGAGAATTAGATAGAATGTATTTAACACCCCATCACGGGCAAGAAGAAGAAATGTGCTATTTCCTTAAAGATAAAATATTTCTGTTCATTATTTTTGGAAAATTTCCAGATAAAAAAGCAGCTTGGTTACTAAATCAAATGAAAATTAGCTTTCATGAGATATTTACAGCTGAAAATCTATTAAATATTGAAAAAATTGCCAAATATAACTTAAATCAGAATTATCAAAAGCACGTATTATTTATGTTAGAAGAATATATCAAATTACAAAATATATTTACTCCAAATCCTTTGAAATCTTTAGATAATTTTCTTAGAACAGATTATTTTGGTCTAAGCTTTCAATCTATTGGTGTGATCTCTAAAATCATAACTAATAAATTAAAAATTCCCAATTTACCTTCAATTGATTCAAACGATCCAGATTCAGAAATTTTGATGGAAGAAATGAAAGAAGCGTTGATCACAGCTAAAATCGAGGCAATAGCAGCAAATACAATCGCAAATACATCAATGATGCCTCATTGGATTTCAGTAAAGCTAGGATTTCAACGATATAGATTTATTATTTTTTCAGAAATTAAAAAATATTTCATTTCCTTGTTAGTAGAAGGAAATTTTGAATTAAAGGATAATATTATCAAAGGGTTGAAAACAATATTGGATGAACCGACTGAACATGAATTCATTGGAGTTCTTTCAGATTATAAGAAAATAATTCCAGAAATAATAAAATTTTTAAAAGAGCAATAAACACTTTGGAATTAATTTATAAAAATAACGAATTATCACTAAATTATAAATCAAGCTTATTGTTTTTTTTTAGGACAAAAAGTCCTATAAGTACTAGAAAATAAATCTTTAATAAGAGAAAAATCTAAAATTTTTATAAGGAATAAAGAAATATGACGGTAAAACAGAGAATATTAATTATTTGTCCAACATGTAAAAAAAGCAAAAGAATTCTTGCACCTGCAGATATTATTACACAAAAGGAAACAGGTTCAACTTCAGTCTATATTCCTCCCACTTTAGTCTGTGAACATGAATTCTATGCTTATATTGACAAGAATTTTGCAGTTCGTGATTATTTGGTTTTAGAATTTAGTCTTCAAGATGAAGCAAAAAAAACCGAAAAAATCAAAAGAGATATTATGGAAAAAATTGATGAATTTGATATGAGTTGGGAAAACCTATTAAATTTCATCACAGAAAAAGATTTACGATCATTATTATATGCCTGTTATATTGAAAGTCCTCTATTATTAATCGAAAATGAACCTACTCAAGAAAGATTTGGAATAATCTTTAATTATCTCGTAAAATTGTATCCAGATATTGCTGAAACATGCAACATTTTTACTCCAGAATTGTATTTAGAATATAGTGAAAACCAAAAGGAACGTATCCAAAATCATACTGTTTTTAATGTTATATATAAACTAAGTGTGTCAAAACCATTTCTTGATAGTGATGCAGAGGCTTTTGATCAACTTATGGAATTAGTCAAAAAACCTCCATTTAAAATTCAAAGTATATATGCAAAAAATTTTATTGATTATCTAAGAAAATTTTCTGATGATATTGCAGAAATGGATTATGAAAAAATTGAAAAAGTTCAAAAATTTCTTAAAAAAGAAGATTCAAAACATTCAAATATGTATTCTTCAGATTTAATTGGAGTTATGAGAAGACGTAAATTATTTAAAAAATTCTGGAAGAGAGTAAGTGTTGGAAAACAAAAAAAAGAAAAAATGAAAAAAAACTTCAATTCATTTTGGGAAAAGGCATTTTCAGATACTCCACCTCCACCTGAATAAAAAATCGAGAAAATTTTTTTACTTTTATTTCTTAAAAATTATAATTTACTTAACATTTTTAGTTTAATTTTTGTAATCGATAGAAAAGAAAAAAAAT
>CAYPTZ010000145.1:0-7733 GCA_964413395.1 uncultured archaeon
AAATACGAAAATTTGTCTATCTTTTAAGAGTTTTTTTTTTTTTGACGAAAAATATTCTCCCTGATTTTTACTATATAGTCATGCAAAGAACGTAATTGTAACAATCATAATAAAAATTCAATAGTAATGTTATATTTGCACCATAATAAGAATTAATGAATGAGATCATTAAATTTTATGAATAAATTTATGGAAAATAAAATATGGTTAAAAATGAGAAATATAAAAAAATTTAGTTTTAGGTTATGTATATCTCAAGATTATTCTAAAAAGCCTTGGAGTAAAAAGATTAAAATTGGTCCAAGAAAAAAGGACAAATGATTACATTATTAAAAAGTCAAAGAAGATTAAAAAAAATGGAAATAAAAAATTATTTCCTATCTGATTTACCAATATTTTTGATTTTACCAAAGATTTCTTTCAATTTTCCCATGATTTCTTCATATTTCGCTGGATTTTTTTTTTTTAGAATTGCCATTGATGATACTGAAATGAGAGCCAATCCTAACACAACTAGCAGGAATACCAAAAATCCACTGATTTTATGGGGGTCGGAGTCTCCTTCTAATTCTGGATTAATAACCACTATGATGGTGTCCTGAGTTGCATATCCCATTCCGTCATAGGCAATAATTGTTAGGCTATAATTTCCTGGTTCAAGATTCAATAATTGGAGATTGACATGAAGTTGTGTCCCTGATTCCCACGTTCCTGAGGTAAATTCTGTTCCGTTTATAAGAATTATATATGAAGTGTCCCATACTATATAATCCTGAATTGTCCAGTTCACTATTTGGGATTGATTTACGATGAACGTTGCATTTTGTGGTATTAAAACAAATACAGGAGCTAAATTATAAATTGGGTATAAATCTGAATTAACCGCGGAACCAATTATTGGTTGGCTTGAATCTCCAATTCCGTTTGTATTTAAATCTGATCCTGTAAAGTTGTCCCAATAATTTCCTACATTATTAAAATCCCATTGAGTATCAATCCCATTGTCCTCAGCATGAATAGTATTTTGAATAAATATATTTTGGTAAATCATATTATTGTAGGATTCTGAATCAACAAGAATTCCAATTTCACCATTTTCTTCGATAATATTGGAAGATATTAGTGTCTCATTTGCGATCTCAAAATAGATCCCATAGTGTGAATTGGATATAATTGTATTTTCTTCTATTTCAGTTTGATGTGAATCATATAAAGATATTCCTGTATAACTAAGTTCAATATTATTTTGTTGGATTGTTGTGGTATTTGAGTTTTCGAGATACATCCCGTCAATTGTGTTGTTGCTTAGTTGATTTTCTATAATTAAGGCATCAGGAGCGTAATATAATCCAATCCCATCGATAGAATTATCATTGATTTGATTATTGGAAATTATACAATTATGCACGTATTCAATATAAATTCCATCTCTGCTGTTATTTTTAATTTCATTGTTTGAAATAATGTCGGATTTTGAATATCGAATTTCAATTCCATGGTGATTATTATTATTGACAATATTCTGAGAAAATATATTCTCCCCCATTAATGAAGATACGTCTGGATTTTCGTCATCCCAATCGTCTGGGTCATCATTTTCATTATAAATTCCATAATTATTATTACAAATGGTATTTCCATCAATGATATTTTGATTTAGATTATTTGCCAATATTCCATAGTTGTTACAATTCGATGCGATATTGTCGATAATCGAACTTGCATTAATATTATTTAAATATAATCCATATTGGTCATTATTTGATACATTATTATTTGAAATAGAAAGCAGATTGCCTTGATCGATATAAATTCCTACCGGAAGATTATTAAAGTCAAAATTTGAGATCACCGAATTAGTAGTATTTATTATGAATAATTGAGCCATATCGGTGTCAATATCACCATTTAAATTCAAATTATTCTGATCTTCGTAATAATAGATTGGTTTACCTTGAAGTGTGTTTGATGTATCGATCTGATTATGATAGATGTCAGCAATTAATAATCCTTTATTTTCCATGACATTTTCTGTTAAATTCCAGTAATCTGAATTTTTAATTTCAATATCAATGGTATTACCTGCCAAAATTTGATTCTGAACTAATGTATTATTTGCACCCGTACCACTCGCAAAAATTCCTCTGTTACTTCCTGTGATGAGATTATTGTTGATGGTATAATTACTTGGATTGCTCAAACGTATTCCACCATCATTACAATTGATGAAATCGTTGTCAATCAAGTTATTCTCGCGATTGCCAACAGCACGGAATCCATAAGAATAATTTTCAACAGTATTATTCACAAAAGAGTTATTATTCGCATTTGAATATATGTGTAGTCCATTAGATCCTGTTGTAAACGTATTATTAATAATGTTATTGTGACTTGCTCCTTGCATAAATAAATTACTTTGGGAAGCGGTATTATTATATACATAATTATAATTACTTTTTTCGCGAATGGTAATTCCTCCATAAGTAGAAGCGTATGAAATTGCATTCTGAGAAAGGGAATTGTTATAAATTTCGTTTGAGCTACTTGCATATAGGAATATTCCGCCTTTCGAATTTGATTCAACCGTATTAAATGAAACATCAAAAAAATTTGTTCCAATACCTGAATAACTGTTTATATTTATTCCAAAATCATTATTTGATATTAAATTATTTTGAATTTCACCATAATCACAAGCGCTAAGAAAAATACCACTATAAACATTATCAAAGCAGTAATTATTTTTTATAAAATTGTAATTTTCATTTTCAGTTAAGTAGATTCCCTGACCATTCTCAGAACAATTATTGTAAGTAATGGTGTTGAAGTGGCTGTTTCCGCGGATATAAATTCCACCCCCGTCTGAATTAGAATAGCTTGAATTGGTTACATTATTATATGTAATATTATTAAACATACAGTTATTGCGGATATCGATCCCATTATTGGAATTATCATCAATGGTGTTATAAGCAATTGTATTATAATTGGAATTACCATTAAAGGAAATACCTCTGTAATTTGTTGATATATTGCAATCAAAAATAGTTCCATTGTCTGTATTATCAAATTTGAGGCCTGCAAAAAGCGGGGTAATTGCATTTGTAAAGTTACAATTCTGAATCGTGAAATAAATTTCTTTAGAATTACTAATCAACAGCCCATCAGTATCTGAATTGGCCACAAATGTCATATTCTCAATAATGTATGGATTAATTAATGTTCCCTCTCCTCTACACCAGTCTTGATCAACAGCCCAATTCCAATTTCCTGAATGTGATGTGTTTGTAATTGCATTTTCATCGATAATTATAGATGTATTTATCCAAAATGCAGAAGAAAAGGGTGAATTAATATCCTGATTTTCTTGCATACCATTATTATTCGTTAAACTAAATTCACCATTTAAAATGGTGTTGGAAGTGTTAAATGTAGAAAATAGTAAAATTCCTACAAATAGCGTTGTTCTTGCTATAATTTTTTGTTTTGTACTTAATATCATTTAAAATATTCCTCAAGAATTTCTAAAAACTCATATTTTTGTTTTGTAAATTGATCAAAAAAGACTTTATAATCAATTTTAGTTGAGTTTTATATGATAAAAGTTTTATCGCAAAAATATGAGTATTTTAAGCCGAATTATGTTAATTCTAATATTGTTTCTAATATTAGGCGTCATGTAATTTACTTTTTAGTAATTTTATGAACGTTTTCGTCAAATATTTTTTTTTGATTCAAAAATTACTAATGGATTAAATCCATAGAAAGAATTTATGAATGAAAACCCTTAATTATGTTATTTAAAATATGGGAAGTAAAAAATAATCAAAAATGGGAAATAGTGAATATGATCAATATAGGGAAAATTTCGTCACTCTTTAGTGGACAAGCAGGGGATTCCACTACTCGAAATCCCGTGAACCGATATCAGTTTCTCCATAAACCAACGGTTTCGAATCTTGGGGTGTTATCTACCTTACTTACCCCAATTCGTCAAGATGCTAGTTTCAGTCAATATGACAATTTAGAGCTGCTCAATCCCGAACAAATTCCATTCTTGGCAATTCGGAAAGCCATGATGCTCACCAGTCAACTGGAAGCATTAACTCAAAGTCAGCATATCGAAAGTATTGTGCGTGGTTTTCAATGTACCAGTTTAATTGCCTCAAGCATCCCGCTGATTGCCACAGGTCAGATGCAAAGCTCACTTAAAGCCAGAGAATACTTAGGAACTAAAGTATCAGTCCATGCCTATGATCATCTCACTGAGCTACAAGCAAAAGATGCCTTTTTCAAGGTGGTACTGGATAATCTCGAAAATTACTGGGGACAAAGTCTCTATAAAGAGCGGGTTACCTTACAGATGCCTGAGGGGAAATTTAGTAAAGTGCGGTTGATTAAACATGGGATCGGTACCTTAGTATATCATGAAAAAGATGCAGGACAAGTCGATTATTGGGAATGGGTGGATGGGCGGATTGAATTTGATCAAAATGGAATGCTTGCTTGCCTATATACGATTGTTCAATCATTAGACTATTTTGATGCGATTGAAGGGTGGGATCCTGAAGGAATCTCACTTGAGGGATCATCCTTTATGAAATATGAAAATATAAAAAAGGTAAATGGAAACTCAGGGTCAGCAAGCTCGGTATTTTCTGTTGATTGGCACCTTAAACAAGAAGGGATAATGGTTCTTAAAACTATTCGACCATTAGCTCAAGCCCGGCTAATTGCTGACAAATATCAATCTCTCCGAACTGAACTGGATACCCGTTTTTCTTATCCAATCAAAGAAGATAAGAGTCAATGGATGACTCAAAGTCGCCCCTCGACTTTAGAAGCAAATTCTTTGTTTTTATTATCAGAAGATTCTAAATTAAAGGCGATTGAGATATATAAACAATTTGGATCTCGTTTAGGAATAGAGGATATCATTCCTGAATGGGCATCTAAAAATAAAATTCGTCTTGGGGATCTTCACAACAATGTAGATTTTCTTTTGGCTAGGGCTCGTGGAGATATTAAATTGGTAAATCCAGAAATGGTTGCTTTGGATCCCGATCGGGGTAAAGACTTCCAATATCGGTTAAATATGCTTGATGCAAATTGGAAAATTAGTTTCGCCATTACCTCATCAGTCCAAAGAATCAAATCCACAATGCATAAAGGGGGTCAAAGTCAAATTGGAGGAGGGAATAATTTAGCTTACTCACTTATTGATGCTTTTAAACAATGGTTAATTGGCGTTAATCCCCTGCAAACGGGGATAAATCACCATATTCCTCAATCAAAAGGTGGTTTTACATCAGGGTCAGCCCTTACAAATTTATTGGTTATGGCAAAAAATATTGATGCCGAGATACCAGGCCTTGGCTTTAAATTCATTAAATGGATGATGAATCAGGAAATTAAGTGGAATTTGATATCTGATTGGAAATCAATTGATATAAATACACTCAAAGATCACTTAGGCCTAGGAGACAGAGAAGGATGGCATATATTTCAAAATATTGATACCACCAATTTTGAAAATGCTCATTTATTGGTGTATACAATTTCGCTCTTGACCCATATTACTCGTAATATTGGTTATTCTGCGATCACTCAAAATCGAGGTATCACGGCTGGAAATTATCTGCAAGATCAATCACAATTAATAAATGATTATATTAACATTGTTTCCAAGCTCAAATTATCTGATGAATATATTTCTGCCTCATATCTTAACTTTATTAGATCTGCAGGCCATAATACTGAAGGAACTCAAGAAGGGAAAGCTGGTAAATGGCAATCTTTTAAATGGACTTTTGCACAATTGATTGAAATGTTTTCTTCATTAGGCCGTTCTTTATTCGCTATTGGAGAATCTACTAAAAATTCGGCTGCAATTGATGCCGAGTTCAATACCTATCTTGAATTTGCGTTGGATCGCTACTCTACAGATTTTTCATGGGATCCTACTGGGGTCGATAAATGGCGTATTTCCGATTATCAAAATGTTTTCCGATATTTTGGAGCACGCAATAAAGATAATCGGTATTCAGTTGAATTTCAAGAAGGTATGCGTCTCCTTGAATTTGACTCTGATCAAGAAGCTTTTGTTGCTTTTTGTGCTACTCACATACGTGTTAGTGATACTGAATTTATAGACATCCCTGTTGGCTCTCCTGATTCAGGAATAATCGAGTTAGGGGGTGCAGAAACCATCAAAAATATTCCTTTTGATCAGATACCCAAACGAACTAGACAACATTTCGATCATGTAGTAAGTAATCCCATTTCTCCTAAATCCTGTTACCCGGATCTCAAAATTGAAATCTCAAATGGACTCATCCTTTATTTCGAAGTGTTGGGAACAAGGGGTCCAGAATATGGGGAAATCAAAGAAGCCGATAGTAAAGCCCTAGATGCAGCAGGTTGGCGGATGGTTTATTTTGCAGAAAAATGGAGCACTGAGCGATGGTACATTAATAAAGGAAAGCAAATTGCTACCACCCATGCTTTATTGAATCCTGATCTCATTATTGCATTCTTTAATATTGTGCATATGAATAAAGCGGTAGGCGGGGATTTACCTCTCAATCAGGCCATTGCGAGCGCCATGGCTAATCCAGCACTCTACTATATTTCACAGCTTGAAGCAGATTCAGTTGTTGAAAAATTTGGCGTCGGAACTAATGGGGAAGTTGATCAAAGCCTTCCGTTCTGGAATGGTCAATCCCTCTGATCTGATATTTTTTAACCTTTTTTTTCTTTTGATCTTTAATTCACCCCATCTCATTTAAAGCTGAATTTGCCGATTCTTCTCTCGAACTGGACCTTGTACTTTCCCTATCCACTAAAAAAATAAAAATATCCTCTTTAAAAATCTCTTCTTCAAAATCAAATATGTGGCTAGAAATAAAGAATAAAAAAATAAATTTGTATTGGGTTTAGAGGAATGACATTTCTTCTTCTTCTTCAAAATTCGCTTCCTCGCCAGGTTCACGAGCTACATCATATTCACGAACTTTATGGTATAATTTTTCGCACGCATCACGCACAATTTCTTTGGTTTTTCCACCAGTACATACAATTCTACCAGTAGAGAAAATTAAAAACACAGTTTTTGGTTCTTGCATTCTGTAAATTAATCCCGGAAAAACTTCAGGTTCATACATTGAATACTCCATGACGACTGCTGCCATATTAAGGTCAATGGAACATTTAAGATCTCCACTGGCTACAATATTCTGGATAATAATTTCAGGATCGGAAATATTGATCTTACATTTGGATATTCTTTTGATAACATCAGCAACAACAGTACCTGCTTCATTGGCTCGGCGCATGCCAGTAACTACCATTTTTCCAGTAGAAAAGACTAAAATAGTTGCTTTAGGTTCCATAATTCGCATTACTAAACCAGGAAAACGTTCAGGGTTATATTCCACATCTGAATATTTTCGAGCAATGATATTTAAATCCATCTTTTCATCTATTTTAACAGTAACAGTTGCGACAACATTTTCAATTTTATAGGTGAATTTTTCATTTTCTTCGGACATAATAAAAGCACTCTTAAAAAATTTATATTTAAATATACCATTTAAAGTCTGAAGTTATTTATAAATCCTTTTATAGAAACACGAGGACCAACATCAAGAAACCGTAACAATTTTAAAGCATAATTTTTTTTTTTTTTAGTATATTTTTTTTTTATCTACACATTTTTATCTTTATTTTGAATT
>CAYPTZ010000146.1:0-7706 GCA_964413395.1 uncultured archaeon
AGAAAACAAATTCCATTTCTTTCAAAATATTTTAAAATAATATTATTCGATGCAGAAAACCATGGAAAAAGTGAAAAACAACCATTTGAAATGCAACGAGATCTAATTAATTCCACTATGAAGGATCTTAGAGATTTATTGGATTTTTTAAAAATTTTTGAAAAGTTTAGCCTATTAGGACATGGTTTATTTGGATGTGGAGTTGTCCAAAAATTTTCCATTTCATTTCCAGAAAGTATTGAATTTAATATTTTATTAAATGGAGGAACATTAATTTTTGATAGTACAATTAAAAATATTTTTTGGAATTACATCCCTGTGTCATCTCGAAGATCTTTTCAAGAGATTTTCGGAAATTCATATGAAAATTTAATTGATCAGATATTACCCTTTATATATAGTATAATTTCACCAGATGATGTGAAATTATCTGATATTGAAAAAATAATTCTAAAAGATCGAATCAGAAAAGAAATTTGGGATTTAATTGAAGATGCATTACCAATTGATAAAATTCAAACTCCAACCCTAATAATTGCTACAGAACTTGACGATATTGCACCATTATATATGTCCAAAATTATTCAAAAGAATATTAAAAATTCCGAAATGTATATTGTGAATATGACAGGACACTTTGGATTATCCCAAAGGTTTCAAGATTATAATAAAATAATCTTTAATTTTTTAAAAAAAATAAATGCAATAAAAAAATAACCTTATTGATGTCACTCAATAATAAAGATAATAATATTTTTGAAAGTAATGATAATTTTTCAATAGGGGAATTTAGAAAAAAAATTTCAATTTTCGTAAATGAAAGAGATTGGAAAAAATATCATACTCCAAAATCAATTTCCATGGCAATTTCAATCGAAGCAGCAGAATTACTCGAAAACTTCCTCTTTAAACCAGATACTTTTATTCCATCGAATATAGAACTTATAACAGATGAAATGTCAGATATTTTTATTTACCTAATGTGCTTAGCAAATGTATTAAACTTAAATAGTTTTTCTTCAGAAATTCTCAGAAAGATCGAAAAAAATAAAATTAAATACCCGATAAACGAATTCTCAGGAAATGATTATCAAAAGCAATAAAATATCATCTTTTTTCCTCAATTTTATATCTATCACTTAAATTTTTAAGACATATTAAGTATCTAATATATTTATATACATGAATTTTTATTACTTTTCAAGTTAGAATTTTTGAGAATGAAATGTTGGATGATACACTTATAAAAGAGCAATTAAATAACACAGTCGAAGAGGTAGATTTCCCTCAATTAGGAAAAAGATATAAAGGAAAAGTTCGTGAAAATTTCATAGATGAAGAAAATGGAACACGTATTATTATTTCTTCTGATAGATTAAGTGCATTTGATAGAGTGATCACTACTATTCCCTTTAAAGGACAATTACTGAATCAAATGTCAACATTCTGGTTTGAACAAACTAAAGATATAATTAATAACCATATTATTGAAGTATTAGATCCAAATGTAGTGAAAGTTCATGAGTGTAAATCACTTCCAATTGAAATGATAGCAAGAGCATATATAACAGGAAGTGCATGGCGAGCATATCAGAAAGGAGAATCCGTGTCAGGAGTGAAATTCCCAGAGGGTTTAAAAAATTATGAAAAATTTCCAGAAGTTATTCTTACTCCAACCACAAAAGCTCCTATTGGAGAACATGATTTACCAATTTCTAAAGAAGAGATCATTGCTCAAGGGTTAGTAGATGAAGAAATTTATAATGATATTGAAAAAAAAACATTAAAGATCTTTAATTTTGCTTCAGAACATTGTGCAAAAAATAATTTAATACTTGTAGATTGCAAATTTGAATTTGGCACAACTCCAAACGGTGAAGTTGTTCTAATTGATGAAATTTTTACCCCAGATGCTTCAAGATTTTGGATTAAGGATACTTATAGTGAAAAATTTGCTAAAGGGGAAGAACCAGACATTTTAGATAAAGAATTCTTCAGACAATGGTTAATTAAAGAAAAAAATTATATGGGAGATGGAGAAATTCCCACTATCCCAGACGATATCAAAATAGAATTTGTAAAAAGATATGTTAAATCTTATGAAATGATCACTGGAAAAAAATTTGTTCCTGTAATTGAAGGAAAAGTGATTGATAGGATTAAAAAAAACCTAAAAAATTAATTTTTTTTTTCCAATTAATTTTGCACCCAACTCAGCCGCAATTTTGACACATTTAGTACAAGTTGGATGTCTTTCAGGATCTGCCCAATTAATAGAATTATCTTCTTGCTTAAAACGTTCTAAAATCTTATAGCAGTATATTGAATTACATTTCTCAATAAAATTATCTTTAAATTCTTTGGAAATGGTTGTTACTTCCTCTTTATCAGCATTTTTTGAGGTTAATACAAAACTTAATGCTGCCAGTGTTCCCGATACCGCCCCACAGACGGTTCCTTCTTTAAATCCACTTTCATAAGGAATTAATGATTTAAATAATACTTCTGCTTCGGAATCATATTGGTAATAATTTAAAATCCCACTAGCAGTTGATTGAGCACAATTATTTCCTAAATCCCAATAATTAGACACCTTTTCATGTAATTTATCCAATTCTTGGTTGTTCATCTTACTCATAATTCATATATTTATTTATGAAATATAATTTTATGGGAATCACTATAATGTAAAGTAAATTATATTAACTTTCTCTTCTTATAAGTTAAATATTGAGAATTCAACTTTTAGCTGCTGAATCTTTAGGAGCTCGTAGTTTATCTTGTGTAATTCATACTAAAGAAAGAAAAATAGCAATTGATCCAGGAATTGCCTTAGATAAACAACGATTTGGATTACCACCACATCCAATGCAAATAAATATAGCCAATATGCTTAGAAAAAATATAATTAAATCGATTAATGGATGTACAGATATTGTTTTAAGCCACTTCCATGGGGATCATATTCCAATGCCAAAACCTGATCAATACCAATTATCAGCTTCATCAGTTATCAAAATTTTAAAAAACGCAAAATTGTGGTTTAAAAGTGGGAAAAATAATTCAAAACAAATGACACAAAGGCGATATGGATTGGAAAATCTTCTAAAAAAAAAAATTCCTTCGGCTGAAGGAATAAAAAATGATAATATGGAATTTTCCAAGAGCTATTTTCATGGAAAAGATAATTCTAATGTTGGAAAAGTAATGATGACAAGAATTGAAGAAAAAGACGAGGTTTTTGTTCATGCATCAGATATTCAATTACTTAATCGTGAAGCAATTGATAAAATTCTTGATTGGAATCCTACTACCCTCTTGGTTTCTGGCCCTCCTCTGTATTTATTTAAAGATAATCTAAAATTAGAAAATTTGGCAATGGAAAATGCTGTGATATTAACCAAAAAAATCAAAACTCTTATCATAGATCATCATTTATTACGATCAGATTCAGGTATATCATTTCTAGATAAACTAGCAAAGAAATCGTCAAATAAAGTAATTTGTGCAGCAGATTTCTTAAATCAACCCAGAAATCTTCAAGAGGCCTGGAGGAAAAAGACCTATCAAAGTCATCCTATCAATATTAAATAAAAAATCTATAAATGCTCATATATTCTTTCTATTTTTTAGTAAATTCAATCAAATTTTTATGAAGTGTTCTAAAGTTATATTTTTTAACTACAATTTGAATAAAAATAATTTATTTTCATGTTAAAATAAATCAAGTTCTAAAAAAATAAATGAGATTTAACATTGATATAATTATATTTTTCAACGTCAGAGTGTGATCTTTAGTAATGGCACTCAATTGGTGAAAATCCGTAATGGGCGACGTAAAAGACGTGCACCGTATCGAAGTGGGAATCTCCACAAATAATAACGTCAGAAATGCCATAATTCATGACTTAAACATTTCTGAAGTTACCAAAGTTGATGTGATCAATGTTTATACTTTAGAAGGAGGAAATTTGTCTTTAGAAGAATTGACCTTCCTTGGTAAAGAGGTATTCTCTGATCCTGTTGTTGAATCATTCATAATTGACGCACCGTTAGCAAAATCTTTTAATGGCGCAATTCTCGAGGTAGGTTTTAAACCTGGAGTCACTGATAATGTTGGTATGACTGCAAAAGAAGCAATAAAAGATGCAATTAATAAAGATGTAATTGCAGTCTATTCCGCAAAACAATATATTATTCACAATATAAATGTAGATATTGCACAAAAAATTGCTAAAAATCTAATTGCAAATCAACTAATAGAACAATGGCAAATTCTAGATGGAAATTCATATCAAGGATTTGAAATAGTTATCCCAAAAGTAATTCTCAATACAAAACCTCAAGTAAATGAAATAAATTTAAATGTATCGGACGAAAAACTAATCCAAATTAGCAAAGAAATGGTATTAGCTTTAAATCTTGAAGAAATGAAGGCAATTCAACAACATTTTCTCACTTTACACGATGAACGAAAAAAAATCAATTTACCATTAAATCCAACGGATGTAGAATTAGAATGTTTAGCTCAAACCTGGTCAGAACATTGTTGCCATAAGATATTTAACGCTTTGATTGAATATCATGAAGGGGAAAAAAAAGAAACCATTAATTCTTTGTTCAAAACTTTTATTAAAAAATCTACTGATGAAATAAATTCGGATTATTTAGTTTCTGTATTTAAAGACAATGCAGGTGTAATTAAATTTAACGATGAATATACAATTGCAATGAAAGTTGAGACACATAATTCACCAACAGCATTAGATCCTTATGGAGGAGCATTAACAGGAATTGTTGGATGCAATCGAGATCCCGCTGGAACAGGTAAAGGTTTTAAGTTGATGTTCAATACTGATGTATTTTGTTTTGCAAGCCCATTTTATGATAAGGAAATACCTCCAAGATTATTACATCCTCGTAGAGTATTAAAAGGAGTTCATAAAGGAGTAATCGATGGAGGAAACCAATCAGGAATTCCAACTATCAACGGAAGTCTTTATTTTGATGATAGATTTTTAGGAAAACCCCTAGTATTTGTTGGAACAGGGGGTATTGCCCCTGCTAAAATTAATAATGTACCCACACATGAAAAAGAATCATTTCCAGGAGATTTAATTGTAATGTGTGGAGGAAAAATTGGAGCGGATGGTATTCATGGAGCAACTTTTTCATCATTAGAAATAAATGAAAATTCACCTGCAACAGCAGTACAAATTGGTGCACCTATTGTCCAAAAGAAAATGCTTGATTTTTTATTAGAAGCTCGAAATCAAGAATTATTTAATGCAATAACAGATAATGGGGCAGGCGGTTTATCTTCAAGTGTTGGAGAAATGGGAGAGGAAATTGGAGCCAAACTCGAATTAGATATGACCCCTCTTAAATATCCAGGTCTTATGCCTTGGGAAATTTTAGTTAGTGAAGCACAAGAAAGAATGACAATAGCAGTCCCTAAAGATAAAATTGACGCATTCATGGAATTATCTGAAAGATTTAGTGTTGAATCTACTGTTATTGGAGAATTTAATAATTCAAAACATTTTCAATTATTTTATCACGGAAATTTAGTTGGAAATTTATCAATGGATTTCCTTCATAATGGTGTACCTCAAAAACAAATGAAAGGAATTTGGAAAAAATTAGAGGGAAAAGATCCAGATTTTCCAGAGCCTGCAGATTATAATTTAATGCTAAAAAAAATGCTGGGAAGATTAAATATTTGTTCAAAAGAAGAAGCAATCTTAAGAAAATATGATCATGAAGTCCAAGGAACTAGTATAATAAAACCCTTTACAGGTATTGTTAATGATGGTCCAAGTGACGCAGCGATACAAAAACCATTATACGATTCTTGGGAAGGTATTGGCACATCTCATGGCATATGTCCAAGATATTCAGATATCGATACTTATGCAATGGCTGCAAATGCTATTGATGAAGGAGTAAGAAATTTAGTTTGTGTTGGTATTAATCCGGATTATATGGCAGGTTTAGATAATTTTTGTTGGGCAATGGGTTACACTCAAGAAGATGAGATTAAATATACAGGAGATTTAGTAAGAGCCAATAAAGCTTTATATGATATCACAAAACAATATAATTTGCCTTGTATTTCTGGAAAAGATTCAATGCGTAATGATTACCGTATAGGAGATACAAAAGTTAGTGTTCCTCCTACTTTAATGTATACGGTCATTGGTAAAATTCCAGATATTAGGAAATCGGTAACAATGGATGTAAAACAAGAATCAGATTTAGTTTATATTCTAGGATATACAAAAAAGGAATTAGGTGCAACAGAATATTTTGATGAACTAAAAATAAGAGGAGTTAGTGTACCACAAGTTGATTCTAAAGTAGCAATTATTAGATATCGTAAAGTATATCTGGCTATTCAAAACGAACTAATTCAATCCTGTCATGATTGTTCGGATGGAGGTTTAGTAATCGCGTTAGCAGAATCAGCTTTTGCAGGAGGTTTTGGAATGAAAATTAATTTACACGATATACCTACTGAAAATAACGAAAATGCACCTAAAATGCGTAATGATTGGATATTGTTTTCGGAATCACCAAGTAGGCTAATTATCACAATTAAGAAAGAAAATAAAAATGAATTTGAAACACTTATGAAAGACCAAATTTATTCTAATATTGGAGTAGTAGAAGATCAAAATTTGATAATCAATGGATTGGACAATAATCAAATTATTAATATATCCATCCAAGATATGAAAAATGCATGGAATGAGACACTTAAACCTCTTGCAGGAGGCAATTAAAATGGTAGATGTTTGCATTATTACAGGATTTGGAATAAATTCGGATTATGAAACAAAATATGCTTTTGAACTTGCAGGAGCAGAAAACGTAAAACGAATTCATATTAATGATTTAATTTGTAAAAAAGATAATTTGGAAAATTATCAAATTTTAATGATGCCTGGTGGCTTCACTTTTGGAGATGATCTAGGATCTGGAAGAGTAATGGCAAATAAATTTCGGTTTAGTCTTCGAAAAGATTTAACAAAATTCATCAATGATGATAAACTTATCTTTGGAATTTGCAATGGATTTCAAATTTTAGTCAAAATGGGAGTTTTACCAGCATTTGATAATAAATACTATGAGCAATCTGTCTCGTTAATAGAAAATAACTCTGAACATTTTGAAGATCGCTGGGTTAAAATGAAACACCATAAAACAAAATGTATTTGGACACAGAATTTTAATAATTTTATTGATATCCCAGTCAGGCATGGTGAAGGTAAATTTGTAGTGAAAGATCAATCAATTTTAAATAGATTATGGGATCAAAATTTAATACCATTCACTTATGATCCGAATACTTATCCAAATAATCCAAATGGTTCAATCGACGGGATAGCTGCAATTTGTAATGAATCAGGACACATTTATGGGATGATGCCTCATCCCGAATGTCATTTATCGAAATATACTCATCCTCAATGGACTAGGAATACTGCTCCAATTCAAAATTGTTTGAAAATTTTCGAAAATGGGGTAAATTTTGCAAAAAAGAAATTATGAAATTCATTTAACAAAGACACACTTTTTTAATATTATTATAAAGCTAAATAAAGAGTAGAAAAATGACAATAAATTATGAGGACGAAAAACCACGTGAAGAGTGTGGAATATTTGGTGTAGTTTCGAAAGATCCATCAATAAATGTTGCTCAA
>CAYPTZ010000147.1:0-7690 GCA_964413395.1 uncultured archaeon
TAACACATCTTCAATAATATCTAAAATTGACTCAACTTTTAAATTACTTTGTTGAAAAACTATTTCCTTACGATACATTAAAGTGAAATCATAATATTCTTCTCCACATGGTGTAACATCTAAAATATAGAGGGTTCCTGGAATTTTTCTCATGCAATTATCAGCTAGATTTGTTTTATTTGTAAAATATATTCTAAAATATTTTAATTATTCAATTAGTATACTATTTCTTTAATTTTGAGGATAATTTAAGTATTATTTGTTTAAGTTTGAATTTATTGTGCGAATTATTTCTTTATATTTTTTAACTGTATCTGTGTCATATAATTGTTCAGATAATTCAATGATCACATGTATTTTTTGAAGATGTACTGCTTTTTCTTGTTCAGTAAATTGATTCGAAAAATTTCGTTGAGAAAACTCATTATAAGCATTCATACATTCATTTCGTTGTTTGAGTACATTCTCAATATGTTTTGCTTTATTAAAATAAAATTTTGAAGCAGATGCATATTCCTTTTTTTTTAAAAACTCAGAGGCCATACGATAATTAATAATTGCTTCAAAATAGGCACCATCTTTAAATATTTGTTCTGCGTCTTGAATGATGGGCTCTATTTGTCGTAAAATGTTGTATTGAATTTTAAAATCACTTATTTTATCAATGCGATAGATATTTTGAGATCTTTCACTATTGGATAATATGGTATTATCTGGGGGATTATGAGAAAATAGACCAACAATATCTATTTTATTTAGATGATTTAACATTGATTTCTTATATATGGCAATATTTGAAGGTTGATTATTAACTTCTAATAAATCTGAGGTTGTGGTGTTTTTTTGAAAATTAGATCCCTTCATTTTTGAATATCCGACTATTGTTATTGAAAATAATGCAATAACACCTATGATATAGAAATAAAGAGGATTATATGGACTCGGAATATCTACAGGAATAGTTGTCCCACCAGGGGAAGGATTAGGGGGAGGTTCTATAATAGTAGCTGCAATTACTTGAAATGAGCCATAAGTTGCACTACTTACAAGGTTTGCATCATCAATTTGATATAAATAATAGTAATATATACCAGGTTCCAAATCTAACTCTAACTCAAATGAACTGCTATTTTCTCCCGTATTGATAATTAAGATATCATACAAAAATCCAGTAGTATTATAAATATCTGATTCATTATCAATGATTAATCGATAGGAATCAATTCCAGACTCATCTATTCCATCATTCCAATCAAAAATCAAAATTGGTGAATCATCAGATATATTTCCAGTAGGGGCTTCAATAATTTCAGGAGGAGCAGGAACACTTGTATCCTTAACAGTGACAGTTCCATCAATAATTAATTCACTCTTGTCTTCATAAATTACTTGGATAGAATAGTCATAAATGGCACTTAATTCTAAATTCCAATCATTATAATACCAATAATTATTCTCTCCATTAATCATTACATATTTTGTTTCCTTTACTATTAAAAGACATTCGGAAACACTACTTTTTTCATCAATATATACTTCAATTAGGAATTTATCACCCAATTCCAAAGGATCAGCAGATTCAATTATCAATACACTAGGAATTATTAAATTTTCTTCAATAAGAAGGGAATACTTAGGTAAAGAGAGCATAGGTTTCATTATTCGAAATTCATCAAAAACTGAAATTGAATCACCCAACGTAACAAGACCAATTGGGCCATATTGTGTTATATCGACATGCTCAATATTAAGAATAATTGAATTATCAACATATACTCTAAAATTATTACCGATACAATCAAATCTTAAATTATACCATTCATCTGGCTTTAAATCTTTTTCTGGAAAACCATCAGATATAACATTAATTAGTCCCTGTGAAGTTTCTCGCCCAAAATTTGTTTTCCAATTTAGAAATCCTAGACCTGCATAATAGAATTTATTAACATTTATATAGCGTGTGATCAATCCTAATCCAAAATCTTCTGAAGAGGATTTTATCTTTACTTCAATAGATACATCTGCTGCTTCCAAATTATTAAATAGAATGTATTCTAGATCTTTTCCTTTATTAATACAGGTATCGGATTCAAATAACCACCCCTCTCCACTGGTTATGGTCCAATTCATTTTTTCTGAAGTAGAATAATCAAAATTTTCATAATCAGAAAATATATTATATGGATTTGATAACGGATCCTTGAATTCTTCATTTTCATCTTTATCGATAGCGTTATTAATTCCATAATAAAGGAAATAATCCTTATTTTCTATTTGTTTAGGAATATTTTCTTGTATATTAAATGAGATAAAAGTATTCTCACTATTAAAATTAGAAGAATTATATCGATCTATTTCAGAATATAACATTGAACTGGAATTTCTCCAAATAACACGTAGATCCCATCCATCTTTTAGTAATTTTCCATCTGATATTAAAGAATAGGTATTAATTTTTATTGTATAAGTGCTTCCCTTTTCTATTTCATAATCATTATAATTTTGGATTGATATATTTCTACGATAAAGAAATCCATCATTCCACCAAGATAATGCACCTGAATTTAAGGGGATCTGGGAAGAATTTGTATTTGTAGTGACTGTCTTGAAATTAACTTGAGAAGAACTAATAAAAATTATTGAAGTGAGGAAAATGAAACTAAATAACACTGAAATCCTATTTTTGATTTGTTTGCGTGATTTCAGGTAAAAATAATTATGAAAAGCCATTATCCTATACACTTGTTTGTTATATGTTTTGTATATTATAATCTAGATGATTATATAAAAGCATTGTAAAAAAGAATATAGTATTAATATTAAAGATATAATATGCCAAAAAAAATGGTTTTCAAAGAAATCCTTACAATTGACATACCTTTATTCACGGGAAAAAAAGGAAATCATTCATCGAATTTTAATTGGGACTTCTCTTCAAAACTTTACTTTTTCTTTGAAAATCCACCATGATTAAAATGAATTTTATAATTGATTTTTAATTTTTGACAAAATTGAGTAATATCCTCTTCAATATAATCCCAAATCGTTTGATCTATCTTTGTTGTCTTATAAAAATCAATTAAATCAGGATAATTATTTTGGATTATATGATAAATTCGTGGAATATTGTGAGGACGAAAATTAAGATTTTCAAATCTATAATAATCTACAAAATCTTTGGTGGCATCAATAATCGCCTTATAATCGGTAATTTTGGGAAAGATGGGGGAAATGAATAAATAAACAGGGATTTTTGCTTCCTTTACTATTTTTAAAGCATCAATTCGATCTTGGGGTGATGAAGCATAGGGTTCAACTAATCGAGCAAAATTTGTATCTAATGTATTTAACGAGACTCCAACTTCAATATTTTTAAATTGTTTAAAGAGATCGATATCACGTGAAACCAATTTAGATTTTGTTAAAATTGAAATATGAGCTTGTGTCTTAATAAGTTGTTCCAATATTTTTTTTGTTCGTTCAAATTTTTTTTCAAGAGGAAAATAGGGGTCCATCACAGAACTTATTAGTATATTCTTATGGTCATATTTCTTCGGATTAATTTTTGAATAATCGAATTCTTTGATATCTACAAACGATCCCCATTCTTCCCCTCTATGATTAGTAAATCGCTTCATAAATTTAGCATAGCAATAAATGCAAGCATATTAACAGCCAGTATACGGGTTAATAACATAATCAATACTTGGAATGTTACTTTTAGTGATGAGAGTTTTTGCTTCTCGAAATTGAATTTTCATACGTTTTCCCTAGTTAGTATCTCAATAAAAATTATTAATATTTCTTGTGTTTAAATGAAAAAATTTTCTGTTTTTTAAAAAGATTAGTTCCAATTTTAACTATAATTAGAGTAATTTTTTAAAATTTAATTTTAGACCATACGAACTCCCTTAATATTAACCTTTATAAACTCTACAATATCATCCACTGTGGAACCTGGAGCATAAATATTTGCAACACCAATCTCCTTTAATTGTGGAAAGTCTTTTTTTGCTATCGGACCACCTATTAATAAAAGGGTTTGATCAAAAATCTTTTTCTGTTTCATAAGATCTACGACCCGTTGTGAGTATTTAATATGTGCTCCCGAGTGAATACTTAGTCCTATTACATGGACGTCTTCTTGAAGACTTGTTTCAACGATTTCTTCTACTGTTTGGAATCCTCCAAAAATTACTTCCATGCCAGCATCCCGTAGACCGCGAGACACTGTAACAATACCTCTCCAATGCCCATCTATACCTGGTTTAGTCATTAATACTCTAATTTTCTCCAACATAATTCTTATCACCTTTATTTAAAAAATAATTGGTGGATCCCAAGTCCCCCATATCTCTCGATAGATTTTGCATATTTCTCCGACAGTAGCACCTGCTTTGGTGACATCCATTATTACAGGCATCACATTTTCTCGTTTTTCACAAACATTTCTAAGCATATCGAGTAACTTCTCTACTTTTTTATTATCTCTCCTTGCTTTGAGCTTATTAATTCGCGCTACTTCAATGGCTGCTGCTTTTTCATTTGTTCTAAATACATCATCAATAACTTCTTCTTTTAGCACATATTTATTCACACCTATTACGACTTCATGACCTGATGATACACTTTGTTCACGACGATGGAATGCATCCCTCATTTCTCGAAAGATCCAACCTCCTTTTAGAGCTTTAACAACACCTCCCACTTTAGCAAATTTATCAAGATATTTCCATACCCGTTCTTCAATCTCATCTGTTAACCATTCAACAAAATAAGAGCCTGCAAGTGGATCAATGGTGTTGCATATACGAGTTTCATCTTGTATTAATTGTTGAGTCCTTAAAGCAAGCATGACTGCAGGTTCACTTACAAGACAATAAGCCTCATCATAACCATTTGTATGCATTGATTGGCACCCTCCAAGAGATGCAGACATTGCTTGGTAGGCAGTTCTAACAACATTATTCATGGGTTGTTGAGCCGTGAGGGAACTACCAGCAGTTTGTATGTGAAATCTAAATACTTTAGATTTTTTCTCCTTTGCTTCATATTTATCTGTCATTAATTTATACCAAATACGTCGGGCAGCTCGGTATTTCGCAATCTCCTCAAAAAAATCTTTATGGGCAGCTAAATGGAATGCTAACCTATCTGCAAAATCATCAATTTTATAACCTCGTACTAATAATTCATCAATATGAGCAATAGCATTGGCAAATCCAAATCCTAATTCTTGAACTGCATCTATTCCGCCCTCTCTGTAATTATATGTTGTGAAATTTATTGGATGCCATTTTGGTACATTATTTTGAGCAGTTGTCCATTCAATAAGATCACAAGCAATTTTTAATAGGTATTGTGGGCCACAGTTCTTATAACATGAATATCCAATTGTTTGAGTTAAAATATCATTTTGACACGTACCAGTTATATTATTTAGTGGTATTCCTTTACTTTTTGCCATATTAAAATACATTCCGCAAATAGGTGCTGATGAAAATGGTTCTACTACTAGAGCAACACTAATTTTATCTATAGGCAAATCTTTAGTTAATGCATGCATGCTATCAATGCTATATAATGGCACACCTGCAGTTCCAACTTCTGCATCACCCCTAGGATCATCATGATCAATCCCATTAAATGTTAAAGCATCAACTGCCGCGCTAAAGCCCGTTTCTCCTTCTTTATAAAGCATTTTCCAGCGTTCATTGGTTTCTTCGGGTGTTCCATATCCAGAAAAAAGCCGAATAGTCCAAGGTTTTGTACGATACATAGTTGAATATGGTCCTCGTGTAAAAGGTATATCTCCAGGGAACCCATTGTCTTTAAGATAATCGTAGTTTTTTATATCTACAGGAGTATAAAGTTCTTTAATCTTGATTCCAGAATCAGTTTCAAAGTGATAGTCTCTTTGATTAATTTTTTTCATCTGTCCTTCCCAAATTTTTCGTTTAATTTCTATTTCTTTTAATTTTTCTGGATTAAACATATTTCTTAAATATGCAATAAAATTTTTATTTTTTCTGCATTTTTAATTACATAATTTATTTGTAACTGAAAATGTGTTTAAAAAGAAGATAACTCAAATTAAATATTGATTTAAAAAAATTAATTTTTTTATACATACAATAAATGAGATAATAGATTAAGGAATGTATAAATGGATAAAAAAAAATACATCAATGAACTAATTTCACAATTTAAAGCAGGCGAAAAATTTGCCCTTGCTCGCCTAATTACATTAGTCGAAAACAATCCAACTTTAGGTAAAGACATTTTTCCTTATTTCAATGATCTCCTAAAAAAATCATATATTATTGGTATAACTGGACCTTCTGGAGCGGGAAAAAGCTCACTTGTTGATTTGTTGGCAAATAAAATTATTGACCAAGGCAAATCTGTTGGCATTATTTCGGTTGATCCAACTTCACCTTTTTCAGGTGGGGCGTTCCTTGGCGATCGTATACGAATGAAGAATTTAGCTGCCATTAATCCAAAATTATTTTGGAGAAGCATAGCTTCTAGAGGTGTATCGGGTGGAATTTCAAGGGCAGTTTTCGACATCACATTATTACTTGAGGCATTTGGCAAAGAATTAATTATAATTGAAACAGTGGGAGCTGGACAATCTGAGGTAGATATATTTGAGATGGCTTATACTACTATTGTTATGAGTGTTCCCGGTTTAGGAGATCAAATACAAGTCCAAAAAGCAGGCATCATCGAAATTGCAGATATTCAGGTTGTAAATAAAAAAGATTTAGGGGGAGAAGACATCGCAGTTGCTTTAGATTTAATGCTAGATGATATTTTTAGTAATAAAGCCGAATCAATTTGGAGACCTCCAGTCATGATGACTAATGCAATTTCTGGTGAAGGTACCAATGAATTACTTGAAAAAATATGGTTTCATAAAAAGTATAATGAAGAAATGGATATTATTAAGAAGAAAAAAAGATATAAAATTAAAAGAAAATTCAAAGATATTATATTAACTGAAATTGAAAACTATATCAAAAAGAACATCATAAGTGATTCAAAATTGGATGAATTAGTGCGACAGATTGAAGATAAAAAAAAAGATTTATACGAATCCGCCTATGATACTTTTGATAGTTATTTAGATGAAAAAAAATTGAAATAAATATCCATATGTATCTTTAATTTTTGTGTTATTATTCCTTATAATCTTTTCAAACGACAAAAGTGAGGAAAATTAATTTTTTATATATTTTCAACCAATATTAATATTATGACAGATTTGAAAGAAAATAATACCACTAAAATAATACTTATCATTGCAGCTGTGGTTTTTTTTGTTGAAGGAATTTTTCTATTTTTTAAACCTTGGGCAGGGATAATAGGATTATCAGGTGTAGGATTAACAATATCAGGAATTATTGCAATTGGAATCGCAATTCTTATAATTTTGTCCTTAGATTTGTTTGAAATACCTATATCAATAAAAATTCCATTATCTCCATTTAATGTAATTATTTTAGCAATAATTGCATGGGTATGTTCATGTATATATGGACTTTTATGTCTTTTAATTGCATTGGCTCTTGATGCAAAGAATAATGCTATGAATTAGCAAAAAATATGAATAAAAGTATACAATATTTTCTACTTATAATTTCATGATTTTTTTTTTTATCCCTTTTATATTCAACTTCAGCTCCAT
>CAYPTZ010000148.1:0-2284 GCA_964413395.1 uncultured archaeon
GTGGAATTACAGGCGGAAAGAATGCGGGAGAGAAAAAAATAACACAAAAAATTATGCTCTATCACGTAATATTAATCGTGGTGCTAAACCTAAACTCATCATTTCTTGTAAAAGTAATTTAAAAGCATATGAACAGGTGACAGTTGAAATTAAGGCTTTTTCACCACAGACCGGACAATATGTTCTATCTCGATTTCTATCATAAATACCTAATAAACCACATTGTTCACAAATAAGAATTGAAGTTTTATCAGATTCATCTAATAATCGCTCTTTCAATAAGACTGAAGATCCATGACCAACTAAACAATCTCGTTCCATTTCCCCAAATCTGAGTCCACCTTCTCGAGCTCGACCTTCAGTTGGTTGTCGAGTTAAGATTTGAACAGGACCGCGAGCACGTGCATGAATTTTATCAGCAACAAGATGATGGAGTTTTTGATAATAAACACAGGCAAAATAAATTCCTACATCGTATTTTTCACCTGTTACTCCATTATATAATGTTTCACGCCCACCGTAATCAAAACCATTATCAACAAGTTGTTGTTGAAGTTCATCCATATCTTCCATTTCAAATGGTGTAGCATTTCCAATTGTTCCAGTGGCTGCTGCTACTTTACCCAAACATCCTTCAAACATCTGACCTAAGGTCATCCGACTTGGGATAGCGTGAGGATTAATTACTAAATCAGGTACAATTCCTTCACATGAAAAAGGCATGTCTTCTTGTGGACAAATTAAACCCAATACTCCTTTTTGTCCATGTCGTGATGCAAATTTATCACCTAGCTCAGGAATACGTAAATCACGAACTTTGATCTTAATTAATTTATTTCCATCTAAAGTTTCAGTAATGATAACAGTATCGACAATTCCTTTTTCACTATGTCGCATGTTTATGGATGTTTCTCTTCGTTGAGGTTGGGAAAGATCATCAAAATCATCATAAGGATGAGTAAATCGTGGTGGTGAAGTTCTACCAATTAAAACATCTCCCCCTCCACATTCTGTCTCTGGTTCAACTATTCCATCTTGTGCTAAATGTCGATAAGCTTCTGAGGCTCGATAACCCCGAACTTCTTTTTCTGGAACTTCAAATTTATCTAGTTGACCGCCAGGATATTTTCTTTCTTCTCCTTCATAGGTTCGGAAGAAAGTACTTCGTGATAAACCACGTTCAACTGAAGCTTTATTCATTATAAGAGCATCTTCAATATTAAATGCTTGAAAAGACATAATTGCTAATACAAAATTTTGACCGGCTGGACGAGTATCAAATCCAACTATCTCCATAGCTCGAGTACTAGTTAAAGGTTTTTGTGGATAATGTAATAAATGTCCTCGGGTATCTAAACGTAAATGAAAATTGGCAGAGAATATACCTAAAGCTTGTTTAGCCATCCCTGCTTCATAAGTATTTCGGGGACTTTGATTATGATCTGGGAAAGGTATAAGAGATGCAGTAATTCCTAATATTGCTGCAGGTGCAATTTCTACATGAGTATGCTCAGAAGTTAAATCTTCTTCTTTCATCGCAATATATGCATTTTCTTCTTCTTCAGCATCGAAATATTCAATTAAACCTCGAGAAAGTAAATCATTCCAAACATCTTCTCCTCTTATAATTTGGTCAATGTCTTCCTTTTTAATTAAAACTTTACCATTCTTCACAACTAATAAAGGCCTTCGAGCACGTCCTGCATCACAATTTATCTGAATTTCATTTGAATCAGGATAAAATGCAATATTAACATTAGAATTTAAATCTCCTCGTCTTCTCTTCATTCGGATAGTTTCAACAAGAGGTTTATAATTTGGATGAATTCCTAATAATTTTCCATTTATATAGATTTTGGCTTTTCCACTTACTTCTTCTACTTCTTCGATTGGAATAACTCCCAAATCATATAAATCAGTTTCAATTTTCTTTTCATTTGTCCCTACAGAAATTAAGGCAGTTAGGGCGAGATTTTTGACAAGACCACAATTGGGACCTTCAGGTGTTTCTGCGGGACATATTTTACCCCATTGAGTTGGATGTAAATCTCGAGCTTCAAAGTGAGGCTGACTTCGACTTAATGGTGAAATTATACGTCGTAAATGACTTAATGTTGAAATGAAATTAGTTCTATCTAATAATTGGGATACTCCTGCTTTTCCTCCTACCCAATTTCCAGTTGCTAAAGCATGACGAATTCTCTCTGTAATAACATCAGCACGAACTGCTGTTTTTATATTCGGTTTTCGCCCTCTAACTGCAGTTCTCTCTAATTGATACTTG
>CAYPTZ010000148.1:2294-7677 GCA_964413395.1 uncultured archaeon
TAAAAAGATCTCCCGCTAATTTCAATCGTTTATTTGAATAATGATCTTTATCGTCAGGTCTTCGAATATCTAATGATAATTCTAATACTTTTTGGGTCATTTGACCGAGGAAATATGCTTTTTTAATTCTATCTTCTTGATTATAACCAATATGAGGTAATAAATACCTATCTAAAATTTGTTGAGCTCTTTTAATACGATATTCTCTCGTTTGACCAACAGCAACACGTTTTCCTACAAAATCAAGAGCATTCATTTGAGATTTTTCAGGATCTGAAGAAACTTCTATTGCTGATACAACATCAACAATAGGAATTAATTCCTTTTGAATTTCTGGATTATCACTAATTGCTTCAAAGATTTTTTTATCAGAGTTTAATCCTAAACCTCGCATTAAAATAGCAATTGGGATTTTTCCTGGAACTGAAGGTAAAGATACTCGAATACTTCCGTCTTTTCTTCGTTCGATAGTTACTGGGGCTCTAAAACCATGAGTAGTGGAAAATACCTTTGCGATATGAGTTGCAGAAGAACTTTTACTTGCTTCTTCAATTAATATACGGTTAGGTGCTAGATCTTCTTGAGTGACTAATGCTCGTTCTGTTCCATTGATAATGAAATAACCTCCTGGATCTAAAGGATCTTCCCCGATATGAATTAGCTCTTCAGCTGTTTTCATTTCAGAAAGTTGACATTTGGAGGATTTAAGCATAATAGGTAATTTTCCGATATAGGTGTTAATAGTCTCGTTATAGTGTGGTCGTTGAGTACGTTCGTCAATCGTGACAGGTGTCATTTCGAGATAAATTTTTGAAGCATAAGTTAATTCTCGAATTCGTGCTTCTAACGGAGTAACACTCTTTGTGGCTCCATCAGCTTCTCGAACTTGTGGTTCCTCAACAGTAATTCTTCCAAAGATAATATAAAAATCTGGAATATCTGGAATTATTTTTTTTGTTTCATCGCAGATTTGTTGTAGTGTTGATTCTAAAAACACATTAAAAGAATCTAAATGTTGTCGAACTAATCCGATTTCCTTAAAATAGGCTCGTAATAGACTCCATTTATCTTCAGATGTTATTCCGCTGAAATTATTATTAGTTAATGCCATTGTCATTTTAATTTTTTCCTGCATTTTTTTTTTTTTTGCTGATATATTATACTCTACGAACCACAACAAAACGGTATGTGTCGATAGTATCTACAACAGTTGTTGATTTGCGAGTTATTTTCATAACAGTTCCTTCTTTTGCACCTAATGCAACAGCGGAAGGATCATCTTCAAAAATTCGGGGAAGGTTCACTAAACGAATACTATAATCTTTGAGTAATTGTTCAGTTTGTTTTTTTGTCAAAATACTGTGAAAAGGCACCAAATCATGTGCTAAAACATCTAATTTTTTACTTTTTGTTGTTACCAAGGATGAATTCAACCCTATAATTAAAATTAAGAATAATGATAATACAAGTAAATTACATAAATTTACTATTGCGCAATTATATCAATATAGCAAAGATAAAAAATTTTTCGAAAATCAAAAATAAAAATCTCCCACATATGGTTGAAAAACCTTATTAATTAAATATTATATCAAATTTCTTGGGATATTTAATAAATTATTAACTTTTATGGATTAAATCACAAAATCCTAAAAATAACCGCCATATGAGTCATCATCTTCAAATTCCATTTCATTCTTCGATATTGTAAATAGATGATAACCTGCCTTCTTTTTAATTAAGTAAAAATTCCAATCGGGTTTCAATTGTTGCAATTTATTTAAAAAACCTGGAGCACCTAATTTTTTAAGATGAATGTATTGCATATATCCTTCTGGAGATAATAAATCGAAAGCTGCTGAAAAAATCTCTAATAGGATTTCATGACCAATTTTAAGTGGAGGGTTTGTAAAAATGGCTTTAAATTTGATATTCTTTTCTTTTAATTCTTTTATATGTTCTCTAAAATCTCCCTTGAGCATTTTAATATTATGAGAATTATTAGCAATTATGTTTCTATTTAAAAGCCAAATTGCTCTTTCATTAATTTCTGATGCATAAATGGTTGGAATAGGTGGTTGAGATGAATTAGAATGATGTAATAAATTATATTCTTTATTTAGCCAAATTACCACAGGACCATAACCTGCTCCAATTTCTAAGATATTCATATTTTCTTCAGGATCGGGAAAAGTTAAATTTTCGATTAATATTCGTGTTCCTTTATCAATTCCATCTGGAGAAAAAATTCCCGAGGAAGTTTGTAATGTGAGGGAATGAGATCTGATTGATTCAAAAATTTTACGAATTTTATGAGGTGTATTTGGTTGTCTTGAAAAATAGTGGTCATTATCTAAAGGTTTCATTTAGGTTCGATCACCTTAGGCTCCTTTTTCCAATGAGGATATAAACCTCGTTCCATAAAAACTCGTGTTGTCTTTGCTGCAAATCCATGGTGATTTTTTAAAATTTTATTCGATGATAAAACAGCATCCGCAAAAGCCACTAATTCTCCTTTTTGAGACATTAATGCAATTGTTTCTCCTCTTTCTATCGATTTTTCTAAATATAATACTCCTGCAATTGCTAAACTTGCACCATGTGCTATTGCATCGACAGCTGTGTCTCTTATGTATATTTTTTTCCAATGGTGTACTGCTTTCTCCATAGGAGTGATCAATTTTCGTAAATAGGATTCATCTTTTTCTTCTCGATAGATCTTCATTGCATCATTTAAATCTTGAAGTGTACATAATGAGTTATCTTCTCGAAATTCTCCAGTACGAGTTCTTCGTAATTCTGCCATATGAGCTCCACATAGCAATGCTTCTCCAATATCATGACACAATTTTCGGATATAAGTTCCTGCCTCACATCCTACTCGAAAAAGAACAAATTGATCTTTCATTTCTAAAAATTTGGTATAATATATAGTTCTCTTGCGCATTCTTCTTGCCACTGAAGATTTTAGGGGTGGACGTTGATATAATTGAGTTGAAAAGAGATTTAGTACATTTTTTATTTTTTGAATTTCTACATTTTCATGAAGATACATTATGCAAATATATTCTTTTCCTGCTGTGAGTAAAGATTTAACTATTTTTGTTGCTGGGCCTAACGCTACGGGTAAAATACCCGTCACATGGGGATCCAGTGTTCCTCCATGCCCCGTTTTATCTAACCCTAATACTTTTTTTACCCAAGATGACACTTCGTGAGATGTAGGTCCTGAAGGCTTGTCTAGGTTGACAATTCCTGAATTAATGTAGTAAGGTAGAGGACGTTTTAATGGTTCAAAGCCATATTTTGGATCTGTTGTTTCTTCGGCTTTTACAACATAAGTATATCCAGCTGTTTCATAGGGTAATAAATACTCAAAGCTCACACTTAAATGAAAAGCTTTATTGTCTTTTAAAATTTCGATTTTTCTTAACCTATATCTCAAAAATGAATGAAAATGTAATTTAAAAAATGAAAGATATTCTATAATTCTAAATTGTTATAAATTTGTTTTTAAACTGTTTTGATTATATTTTCTTCTCGAATAAATAAAAATGCGATAGTTCGAAACGCTTCATCAACAATATCCTTATTTAATGCACTTGTTTCAAAATATGCTAAACCTAGTTTTTTAGCCAGTGCTTGACCCTCTTCTTGAGAGATTTTACGTTCACCTTCCAAATCAATTTTGTTAGCTACCAACATTAACATTAAATTTGGAACAGCATCCATAGTTTCCTTATACCAAATTTCAACATTTTTGAATGTTTCTGGACGTGTAACATCATAGACAAGAAATCCTGCTTTTGCCCCTGCAAAATAAGTTCGTCTTACACGTTTGAATTGATCCTGGCCTGCCATATCGTAAATAGCTAACCTGACTTCCACATCCCATTCTTTAAATTGAACGGCTTTTTTCATAATTGAAACTCCAATTGTACTTTTATAATCTTTTTCAAAGGTTTCATCTACAAATTGATTTACAAGAGTTGTTTTACCTACTCCTCCATCGCCTTCTAAAACACATTTTAATACAAAAGAACCTTTTTCGATAACAATCTGTTGAAGTGATTTTGTGCCACTCATGGTTTTATCAACATCATGAAAGTCTGGGATAACTGGTGAAACTGGTCGACCATCAAATATTCTGATTATTTTTTCAGCACATAAATAAGCATAAGGAAACATCTCATCTAAACTTGCCATAGGATTTGTGACTAATACTAATACTGCATTTGGACCCGCTTCGCAAAATATTAAACGATTTTTATCCGTATCAAAACTTCCTGTTCCAAAACTTCCTGATTGAAATTCAGAAGAAATTCGTTTTAAAACTGGTTCAACAAGAGCTGCCAATCCTCCCAATAAATCTTCATCTAAGGCTGGTTTTAATAAACTGGCAATTACTAACCCTTCTCTATCAACAATAACCATAGCATCAAGTTCTTCTCCAATAGTTTGAAACATCCATTTTAATAATGCATCTAATTTCTTGCGATCTACACTCATAATTATAATTCTAAAATGCTTATATGCACTTAATAAGTTTTTCCGTAACTAATTTAAATTACTAATTAGATTAAAATTAGACATAATACTTACTTAGTTAATTTAATGATGACTATTTACCAAATATAATTTGATATCATTGAAAGATTCGTGAGATTTAAAATTGGGAAAAAAAAGTATTCGCCAAAAACGAGGTTATCCCGTTGGCCTAATCATCGTATTTGAATCAATGAAAGCAAGCTTTTGGAAAATATTTAGCGAAAGAGCTGTTTCATATAAAGATATTAAATTAGGTCGAAAATTTGAAAATGCGAATAAAACACATCTGTATCACTATTTTGAAGAAATTGTCAATGAACTTCGCCCATTAATAAAAGAAGGAATAAAAAGTATCCTTCTTGCAAATCCTCCAAAATTCTCATATGGTTCCACATTTTTATCTCATATTAAAAGTCATCAAAAATGGATGATTCAAGAAAAAAACGTAAATTCTGTATGTTTTAATGAAGTAGAAGGAAATTTCGCTAATATGGACAAAATGGCGATTTTTCTACAATCTGAAGAATATTCTGCTATCATGGGGGAAACCAATGAAAATGAAGCGGATAAAATTATATCTATTCTAGAAAAACGCTTAAATGATACAGAAAATGGCCTTTTTCTTTGTGTATTAAAGGAAATTGAGAAATTGGTATATGCTGGGGGAAAGCGGAAAAAAAAGTTTAAACCTCTAAAATTAATTCCAGAATATATTTTGCTAACAAACAAATATTTAGATTCTCATCCTCAAAAGAATCGAGTTCAAACATTAATCCAAATCGCTAAAAATCGAAATATTATCGTGAAAATCATCGATTCTGAAAATTCAGCAGGA
>CAYPTZ010000149.1:0-7667 GCA_964413395.1 uncultured archaeon
AGCGCGTCTACCAATTCCGCCATTCGCCCAGCGCGGGGTAATTTCTCCTATATTTTCTGCTGCCAGACTACCAAAATTATAATGTATGTAAATATCCAGTTTAGTAATTTTAGTCATCTTGCCACTGGAATCTATTTCTATCCTATCTATGAATTTTGATATTATCCTCTTCCAGTCAATATCATCTAATTTGCTTATACCTAATTTTAAACTTTTTAGGAGGCCTTTTAAACTATTAATTCTCTTCTCTTTTAGCTTCTCCAGTTTTTCCTTATTTTTCAATTCAAATATTGCATTATCTATTAATTTTAGTTTTTCTTCTTTATCCTTCAATTTCTCCGCAATGCTGCTCTTCCTAATTGATTCCGGGATGTCCTCGTTTAAATACAGCTCCAGGAGACTATTGATATCTCTGTTGATTTTATCTTTTTTATTTTCAAATTCAATAGCTTTAAAGTCATTATTCAGATTTTTCTTACTTTTGTTTAATATATACTTCTTAATATTATCAGGATTTAAGAGAAAATATTTTACATCATTTTTAATTATATCCTCTATTTGTTCCTTTCTAACTGCTGAACTTGAGCATGGCTTATCTGTTACTTCTTTCTTTTTTCCCAAATCATAATAATAGAACACAATGCCTTTTTTTGTAGGATATCTGCCCCCACAATAAGGGTATCTGCATTTGTGACAGAATAGTCTACCGGTTAGAATATACATTGTCTTTACCCTGGTATTATAATCACTCCTATTAGCAGCTAATTGCTTTTGCGCTTTAAGAAATATCCTTTTAGAAATTATCGGCTTTATTTTAATGCTGACCGGTTCTACAAAATCAAATCTGCTATTTTGGGCATAAATATATTCATTCTTGTAATAAAGGTCATTTGAAACAATACTTTTTACATTATTCCTTGTCCATTTATTTTCGTATATTCTATTATATTTCTTTGACCTTAAAACTCTCCCAAGCTTTTTAAGCCTTGTTGGAATTCCCAGAGCATTTAAATCATCCGGTACCCTGTAACATGACCAGCCATGATTGGCAATTAAATCAAAGATTCTTCTTACAACCCTAGCATCCTCTTCGTCTATAACCAGCCTATCTTCCTTATCTAATTTATATCCGTAAGGCACACTATTTCCTCCGGCCGGGAACTTACCCTGCTTGGCTTTCTGGTATCTTCCCCTGGCCGACCGCTCAGCAATGACTTTAAGTTCTCTTTTGCTAAAAATTCCCTGAATGTCCGACATAAAATCATCATCTTTATTGTTAAGATCCAGTACGGTATTTTGGAGCATAAGTTTTACATTATTATATTTAAATACTTCTTTTAATACCTGGAGATCTTTTACATTCCTTGATAATCTATCCTGGTCAACTACAAGCACTCTGGTGTATATACCATTACTGCATCCTTTAAGTAGCTCCTTTAGCTGAGGTCTTTCTTTAATTGTCTCACCGGAAATTCCTAGGTCCTTGTAAAGGTCATAATACCAGTTATTTCTATTACATATACTTTCCAGTATATTTATCTGTTCGGGTATACTGTATTTGTCATCCTTTGCCTGTTTATTACTTGAAACTCTAACATAACAGGCTACTTTTTCTTCTTTGCTCATAGCTAATAATTTTTAAATGATGTTTTATGTATTATATAAAATTAAGTTTCTTTTACCAATGATTCGCTATCTAATTTTTCTAAAATTAATTCATAAATATCAAAAAATATCTCATCACCATTCCTTTCTTCGTTATAAACTCTAATTGTCCTATTAATATCCTTATCCATTAAAAATACTCATTAATGTATATTTTTATCAAACATTTTATTTCCATCTATTACGATTACAAACCATATAAAAGATATTAAATAATATCATAATGTTGCTTATTCAACAATTTTTAACCTTAACCTAAGCTCTTATTCTAAATTTAATAACTAATAATTTACAAATTATTTTTTTAATTAGATATAGTAAAAAGACATAATAACCGCTTATAGCCTTAAATTATAACTTAAAAATTTATATATATTTTCAGTATTATCTTACAGTCCAGTTTACAAAATTGTTAACTTTACTCTTTTGTTATATCTTATAAAATTGTTATAGTAAATACTTATATAATACCTTTGTAAATGATAAGTAAAACAAAAATTAATAACAAAATGAATAAAACTAGACAAATGAGTTATGAAGCACTGTATTAAAACTTTTCCCAGGGCCTTAAAGGAAATAATGGATAAAAAAGATATAATCCATAGGAAATTAGCAGCCAAAACCAATTTTAGCTTTAGTTATTTCTGTGTCCTTAAGAAAAGAAAAAAGCATCCTCCTATGGAAACTATTAAAAAAATAGCTCAAGGATTAGAGATATCTCCAGAATATTTCCTTGAATATAGAATTGATATACTTGTAAAGCTATTAATAAACAACCCATCTTTAACTGATGATGTTATTGACTTTACCAAGGATCTAATCGAATATAACAATTTAAAAACTACAGATAAAGAAAAAGGAGTTTTGGGAATATTACCCCGTAGCTTCTGAAACAATTTAGAGCAATATAGCTAATTTAGATAAAAATACGACCTGCAGCTAAATTATATTTATTTCCCATATTAAAAATTCTAAGATAATATTGGAATGAAGTAATTAATGATCATAAGTGAAAGATTTTTTTATTTCCCTTCTAATGAATCCTTCTAAATTCATAGAGTGTTATATAATTATAATCCAATATATTCATTTCAGTAATACTTACGAATAAAAATTAGGATTCCATGCAAATAAAATATCATCAAACTTTTCTATCTTCAACCTATCCCAGATTGTTTCTGGGATTCCACCTTTTTTTAATGCTGGGCAATTTTTAGCATGCCATTCAATTAAACAAATAAAATTAGAATTTTCCAGTGAAATGATACGGTCTTTTCTCCGTGAACGCTTCTTAAAAACATGCAAATATATAGCGTCTGCTACCATATTGCCATGTTTTATTTTCATTGATGGAGATGGTGGATTTTTTACAGATTTCAAATTGTCTATAGTCTCTCTAACTGCATTGCGTATATCACATTTATTTTCTCCATTTTGAACATATAAATTCGCTCGAAATCTCTTATATTCTTCATTACTAGCATCCCCGATCTCCCTCAATTTCCAACTGCCTCCATTAAGTAAGGGGTATCGATAATTTCTAACAACTTCTAAATCAATGTTTTCGTCACTTGCTTTAAATAATAGCCCTAAATCCCCTCTTGATATCACATTTTTTACTACATCTTTAGGTAATATTTGACCATTGAGAATCCCTTCTAATTCTTCTTTTCTGAATCTAATAGTACCAGGAGCCATTCGTGAATGTCTATAACCTACTAGATATCTTCGATAGTTTGAAATCCATTCACTTGTAATTATTGCAACCTCAAGAGAGTGCTGTGCCAAACGACAATGGTCTGATTCGGATACAAAGAAATGTATGTTTAGTTGAGATGAAGGACCGACTAATCCAGTATCAATATTCGTACATTTACAACCAGGAAAGGATAAAACCCTGCACAGATACTCAGCTGATAGATATTCATCTGCCTGAATCCCTTCAATGTTTTTAAAAATTATTTCTGGATACCTACTGAAAAACCTAAGAAAACCAACAATTATTCCACCTGCGGTATCAAATGCACCTTCAATGAAATCATCAAAATGTGGCTTTCTAGCACCTATTAAGGTAGATACAGCCTCTCCAACTGGATCTTTTACAGTCCATATTTTTTCTCTTTTAACATTGCCTGAAGTATAAATAAAAAGTGTATCCCAGGGAGAAATTATTATACCACCATGATTTATTGCATTACGAACATCAATATCCACAAACTTAAATAGATCACTAAATCCACTTGATAATAATATATCTTTTAAATTACTAAGATTCATTTGATTGGTATAATCTGTCCTTTTAACAGCACCGATTATGTCTCTTAAAAATCTAAATAAATTTGAGAGAATAGATTCTAGTATTTGAGAATAAATTGGAATCCTGTATAATCTTGTTTTTATTTCAGGCAATTGGTCTATCGGTTCAACTTCACGAATAATACCTGCGATCTCTAAGTAGGATCTTACTCCTTGAAAAAGATATCTTAATCCAGGCAATACGCCCGTAATGAAATCCTCTGACCTTGAATTATACATACCAACCAGCTTTTTATAAACTGATTCCTGAATATCTCGATTAAACAAACTCTCAGGTTCTGATTTGAAGAAATAGTAAAATATATCTATCCAAAGCGGGGAAATAGTATTTATCTTAGCATCAACTTCTCCTTGAATTAATTTAAGTAATTCTGCCTCAGAACATAATTCATAAAATCTCTTAGTGTACATTTTCTTTATCAAGATATATCTATCATTTTTATCAGATAATTGATTTGCCATTTCCCACTCTCTCAGATATAAAAACTAATATTTCCATCAGATATATCATGTCCTTTACTTGCCTAAAGTCATATATCTCCCTCGAAAATATATGACTTTATAATAACATATATATGCTATGCTTGAATCACTCTTTAAGGCATCTATATATTTTGCGTCATAATTTTTAATAAAAGCCCTTTTTGCTCATGACTACAAATCCTATAAACAGTAGTTGCTCTTAGGCTTTATATATCTCCAAGCTTCTAAAAGATTATCAAGATAATCCGGTATGGCAAGATCCCGGTCTTTATTGCCCTTGCCGTTCTCTACTCTTAATTTGCCTTTGGTAAGATTAATATTGCCGGGCCTTAAGTTAACAACTTCAGAAATTCGCAAGCCGTAGTGAAGCATTAATGACATCATGACCTTGTTCCTCAAGCCGGTGGGATATCTTTTATTAGGTTGTTTTAGTAAGTTTTGAGCTTCTTCGGGCTCTAAAATTGTTGGGAGTTTTTTTCTGGGCATAATTCTATTATTTATCTAATTTACGTCTAATTTTAATGAATTTTCTAAAAATTATGCACTTTGCTTGAATACTACGTATTGGGTATATTATAGGTATTATATAATAGGGTTTACAATGAGTGTGATAAAATGCGTACTATTTAACAAAAATTGTACGATTGGATTTAATTTTGACAGTTAAAAACATTTGAGTATAATTATAGTTAACAGATCCCAGGACGCCTCTTAACAATGCGGACCACCCTGGGACAATTTTTTTATGGTTAGAAATGCACAAAAATAAAAAATCAACATTCAATCTTAAGCCTCCTCTGACTTTCGATGAGCAATTACATCTACTTGAAAGCCGAAATATTATTGTTACAGATAAAAACAAAGCCTTAGAGTTTTTAAAAAATAATAGTTATTATCGATTAACTGGATATGCCTTACAGTTTAGAGAGGAAAACGGGAGCTACAAAGAAAACACAAAGCTTTCTACAATAGTTAATGTATATGAATTTGATAAAGGGCTAAGAAGAGCCTTATCAATCTTGTTGGAAGATTTTGAAATATCATTTAAAACCTGCTTATCATATCATCTATCACATAAGTATGGGCCAGAATGTTATTTAAAGGATGGTATCTTTCGAAAGAAAGAATGGTATTTAGAGTTTAGATCAGCGATTAGTAAAAATATAAAAAAATCATCCAACGAAGTATTTATAAGGCACCATATTAATAAATATAAGAGACATTTCCCATTTTGGGTTTTAATTGAGGTTATCCCATTTAGTTCTTTTTCTAAATTTTTTAATAGTCTTAGGAATGCAGAGAAAAATGATTTTTCCAGGAAATATTATAATTGTTATGGGGGAATTCTTGCAAACTGGGCCCACCATTTCTCAGTGGTTAGGAATATATGCGCACACTATGGGAGGTTATATAATAAAAATCTTTTTCCTATACTAACATTTCTAAAGGAAGATGGTGAAAACTTAAAAACGGGTAAAATTTTTGATACATTTTTTATTTTGAAAAAATTCTTCCATAATAAACCGGTATGGAGCAAAACAGTAAAAACTATAGAGAAATTAGTTACACAATACAGAGATGATATTGAAATCAAATTAATAGGTTTTCCGAATAATTGGAAAAATTTAATTCAATAAACAATGTTGAGTTCACAAATACAATCGTAATGATCTAAAATATTTGTTATTTTATTATCTCTAAGCAGACTATATAACTATATGCCAACATAGATGTCGCCTCTAGTAAAGAGAAAGAAGGAGGAAGACAGTGCCATATTCAATGTATTTATCTATTTAATCCTTTTCAGGATAAACAGATAAATACATTGAATTCATTAAATTAAGATATTCATGTGCTATAGCTTCAGCTTCATCATTTAATTCATCTGCTTTTATATCATATTCAACACCATCACCATAATAATACTTTGCAGTATATTCAAACTCTCTCTTCTTAATTTCTTGCCATTGATCAATTAAGTCAACTGCTTTGAGCATATCAGGAGTAATTTCTTTAATACCACTATCTTTTAAAATATTTTCTTTCGCCATTGCTATTACTAAAAAGTCAAATCCTACCTTGCTTGATAAATCCAAATATCTTTTTGCAACTTCTTCTTTAGTCATCGTTAAAGTTTTAGTTTCAGTATCTACATAATCACTCATTATTTCTACAACAGCCGTGGCATATTCATAAGCTTTTTCTGTAATATGATAATCTTCTATTTCATTACGAAATATTTCATAATCTTTTTTACGAGTTTCAGCTATCTTATCTTCTTCTACATCGGCTTCAATTGTCTCCTCTTCTGTTTCAACTACTTCTTGAACAGCTTCCTCTTCAATAGTTTCTTCTTCGACCACTTCTTCTTCTACCGCCTCTTCGACTCCCTGATCTGTTTCTTTAGGTTCTGACTCCGATGTACAGGAAACACCAAAACTAAGCACCAACGCAAACATTGTAAGGATAGCCAGTAGCTTTTGTAACTTTTTCATTTTTGCCTCTGATAACTAACTTTTAACCTATGTGGAAAATCTTAACACTAAAAAACAATTTATAAAAACCCTTTAAACGACTTCATGCCGTTTTCTACATCAATGTTGGCCAGTGTTATGTAAATAGTTGTTGTGCTTATATCTGAATGGCCCAGGATCCGCCGTAGTGTCTCTATATCTTTTGTCTGCCTATAATACTCCGTAGCGTAAGTATGCCTCAGGGTATGGGGCGAAACTATTTTATCTATTCCAGCTTTATTAGCGTATCTTTTAACCATCTGCTGGATGTATCTATCTGAAAGTTTTCTGCCTTTAAGAGTAGAGAAAAAGTAATCGCTCTTGGGCCTTATGCTTCTCCAAGTATCTAGAAGATCATTAAGGTAATCCGGCACAGCAAGATCTCTGTCTTTTTTCCCTTTCCCGGATTCTATCCTGAGCTTTCCTTTGGTTAGGTTTAAGTTTCCAGGTTTAAGATTTAAAACCTCAGAAAGCCTCAGTCCGCAGTGAAGCATAAGCGACATAATGGTTTTGTTTCTCAGCCCCGTTGGGTATCTTTTACTCGGTTGCTTAAGCAAATTTTGGGCTTCTTCCAGCTCTAAAATTACCGGAAGTTTGTTTTTTCTCATTTATAGACTTTTTTAACTAATAATACATATAACCTACATTATACATAGTATATAGCAGGGTTTTCAATGGGTGGGATAAATT
>CAYPTZ010000150.1:0-6513 GCA_964413395.1 uncultured archaeon
GAAACTGAAATATAATATTACAATTAAAAGAACAAGAATCTATTTATGTATAAAAAGAAAAAAGAGAAAATAAACAAAGAAATGAAAGAAGAAATAAACATAATTGAATAAGAAAATAATGTTATCTGAAGGAAAATTAAACCCTGGCACTACTGCAGATTTAACCGCTTGCATAATTTTTATTGGATTATTGTTTAATCTAATAGAAAAAAGCTAATTAATGATTTTTTTTGCTATTTTATATTTATCTAGTAATGTTTTAATAATATAGGGATTGATGCTGATTCTCAATGAAATTTCATCAAGACAGATATTTTCAATATAAATTTCTTCTAATTTCTCAAATATATCGAAATCCTCCTCTTTAAATCCTTGAAGTGTCAAAAGGGGGATCATATCTTCTGTTATGTGATAAAATTCGGGTATCAAAGGTTTCTTTTGGATCAATCCAGATTTGATTAATTCAGTTAAAAACAAATTCAATTTAGTCTTAGTGAGATCTATATTATCAAATAGATATTTATAAGTATGATTTTTTCCCAATAATAATAATACTCTTATAATTTTATTAGTGTTGAATTTATTTACAAGTAATAAATTTTCTGGACTTCCACCATCAAAATACTTATCAACATTTTTTATCCATTCAAATGTATCCCATTTATAAAATTTAAACCTGAAATAAATCAAATCATTGATCCAGAGTTTTAGAATAAATTTCTGTATTTTTTCAATACCAAAATCATTGGATTCATAAATTTCTTGTAAATTCCATGATCCATCAATTTCTTCAATAATTTTTTTCAAGGATTCATCTTCAGTATCAAGATTATTGTTAATAAATTTCTCTTTTGAAGAATTCATTTGAGGAATCAGAAAAGAGGGCAGTAAATAATTCATAAAATTTCTAGTAATTATTTTAAGAGCTTTTTCTTTTAACTGTTCTTCATTGTAGGGATTTCCTTCATCAATAATACTTTCTTGATCCAGTTCAAGAAGAGATTTCTCAATATTTTTAAATAATTGTCTGTTTGTATGTTGAGATACTACTATAAAGACATAATCTCTTCCTTTACAAAAATTATAAATCAATGAGATATTTTGAGCACTATTATATACTTTAATAGATGAAGGTTCATTTAAAATGGCCATATCGTGATAAGTAATGCCTTCTTCCTTTATAAAATGGAGATATTTAATATTATATTTTCTACTCTCTTTATTATAAGTTAAATCTTTAATTTCAAGTAGAGATCTTCCATCATTTATATTAATTATTGTAAGATAAAAAAAACCATGTAAAATATTCATGATAAATTCTCCTGAAATTTAAAAAAAAAAAAATTAAAATCCAAATTTGGACCATTCATCGTCTTCTTCTTCTTCAGATACATCTTCTTCTGCCTTGTCTTTTTCAGAAGTTCCAGAATCTACTTCTTCGTCACTACTTTCTTCATCATCAAAACTAAATAAGTCTTCATCAGTATCAGATTCAGATTTAGTTCCATCTGATGGTACCTTAGATTTTTTACTTTTCTTTTGTTCATCCTGAACAATAGTAGCGACAATTGTACCGTCTTTTAACTCCATATCTTTGATAATATATTGTTCTTGGTGTTTCTCACCCTTTTCAACTAATTTTAGAAAATCACCATGAATTTTAATTGATATAGCAGAATCAGAATCTAATAATCGAAGGGTTACTTCTTCTTTTGGCATTCGAATAACATTAGCTTTTTGACCCATGAAGATACCAGATATAATTTCTACAGTATCTCCTTCTTCTAAAATTTCTGTCACTTTTCTTGGAGAAATAACATGAGATATAGATTCTAATGATATAGAACCAACAATTTTCCCCTTAATATGTCTTAAACCCGCAATTGTTATCATAACATCTCTTTGATGAGTTGCTTCTACAAATACATATCCCCTTAATTCTTCAGCAATCATTAAAGCTTTCAAATCAGGGAAAGGATTCAACACTTTTAATCGATTAAATATATTTGTCAATACACTCTTTTCTTGTCCAATAGTTGTTCTCACAGCAAAGATTGTAGATTTTTCCTTATTTTCTGCAGGATTAATTTCTGAATCTGACATTATAATTAGCTCTTTTTTTTCCTAAATTCGCGTTTTTATTGATTAGAATTTTGAAAAGAATAGGTCTAATAATTTATCATCATAAAAAAAATTTATCAAAAATTTTTAAAAAAAAGAAGAGAAATTGAATTATTTCAATTTTCTTTAAAAAGAAAAGAAAAAATAAAATAGAATGCTAAATTAGATAAATAGAGAAAATATGCCCAAGAATCGTCGTCGAAACCAAGCTGAAGGTGTATCAAGGCGCCCTAGAATTCCTAATTATAGAAATGATGAAGTATTAGGAGTTGTTACTGAAATTTATGGAGGAGAACATATGGCAGTCAAAGGAGAAGATGGTAAATTATATATGGGGCTAATTAGAGGTAAAATCAAAAAAAGAATGTGGTGTCGAGTTGCAGATGTTGTAATCATTCAACCATGGCTTTTTGAAACACCAAGAGCAGATAAAAAACCAAAATGTCACATTATTTGGAGATATACTCGAACTCAAACAACATGGTTACAAACTCATAAATATCTAAAAGATTCATTTATGGATGATTTACATAATATCTAAAATTACTTTTGCAACTACTTTTTCCCAACTTTATAATACTACTCAATCGCAATTTTTCTTTTTTGTCGTAAAAATATTGATTTAATATTCATTTTTTTACATTTATTTCGAAGTTCTTTATCATTTGTAGCAATGTATACAATATTTTTTTCGGATTTATAAGTTAAAGCAGTTTCTACAATAAGATCATCAACAATTTGCCCCTTTTTTCTTTCAATCTCAAGTCTTTCAAAATTATACTTTTCAAGTATTTGAATAGCAAATTTATATTCTCTTTTTAGCTTAGTTTTATTTAGTAATCTCTCAATTTTATATTCTAATTCTTTAAATATTGCAGATAGAATAATGATTTTATAAGGTTTTGGAACTAAATTTTCAAAATCTGAGTAAATATCATAATTATTTTGAGCAGGAATTAATAAAAAATTAGCATATAAAAAAATATATATTGTCAAGGGTCAATCCTTCTAGTTTGAAAAAAAGTCAGATAGAGGATCATATTTTTTCTTTTTTTCCTTTTCCTTATCATCATTTGAAGAGGGTTCCTCAGTAGGGGGTACTATAGGAGCCGGAGGTTTGAATGGTGTAGGGGGCACGATAGGACTAGGAGGAGTGAAAGGTTTTGGCGCTACAGCAGGATTTGGAATCGTAAATGGTTTTGGTGAAGAATTTGGAGCTGGAGGTGTATATGGTTTTGGTGAAGAAATTGAAGCAGGAGGAGTAAATGGTGCGGGAGGCACATAGGATGAAAATGAAGCTTCAGGTTTTGGAGCAGTAAAAGAGAATGATGGAGCAGGTTTTGGTATTGATTCCGGTTCAGGAGCAGGTTGAAACGCACCCTCTCCTGAAGAACCTGGTAATTGAGTTCCAGGTGCAGGAGTGATTAATTGATTGTAATTATCAACAGGTAAAGCTACACCATTCATATCAAGAATTTTTCTTGATACTGCTTTGAATGCTTCTTTAACACCACTACCATCTTTACTAGAAATTTTCATATGACCAAACATATTTAAAGGTTCCAAATATTCCTGTGCATAATCATCTGCAACAGTAATATCTTCAACCCTATCGAGTTTAGTTCCAACAAATAAGATAGGAAGGTTCTTATCATGTTTTCTTACTATTTTCACCCACTCATCTAAACTATCTAAAGTTCTTAATCGAGTAAGATCATATAATAATAAGGCCCCTCGAGCACCTGCAACGTATGAATCAAGCATAAAGCGAAATCTTTCTTGTCCTCCAAAATCCCAAAGTTGTAATGTTGTATTAATTGCATCATCATTTCCGGGAGTGCCTATTGTTAAGCTCAAAAGATGGAATTCTACTCCAATAGTCATTGCAGTATTTTGGACAAATTTTCCTGTAACTGCACGATTTAATAATGTAGTTTTTCCGACACCACCTTGACCTGCAACGAGGATCTTAAAGACATACTTCTTCTTAGCCATTTGTTGGTTTCATTCCTAATTTCTGTTAAAAAAAAATCCTATTTCTATAGAAATTTTTTAGAACTTAATAAAATTTAGTTTTAAAATTTGTTTTTTTTGTAAAAACATTTTCAAACCAATTTTTATTAATATAATTTTATTCTGTGAACTTAAATTTTTAACGTAATATTTAGATCAGATGAATGAAAAACCAATTTTTTTTCAAAATATGTTGATCAAATTACAGATTTGTATAAATGAAAGAATGAAAGTAAAATGGATGCTAAAATGTAAATTTAATTCGTAATAAGTCTATAGTACTGAAAATTAGCACGAATATTAAAAAATGAGAACATATTTCTATTATTTAAAGAAAATTGAATTTTTGTTTTTAATATTTTATTGAATTTTTCAATTATATTGACTCACGTTTTCATAAAAATTGAAAAATGAATGAATTTTCTCAAATTTATAATATTTCAATCATGATTATATAAAAAAATATTATATTTTTATAAAATTTAGAAATAATTAATTAATAGATGGGTTTCAGTCTACCAGTTTATGGAAAAGATGATTTTTTAGAAATAAATCCAAGTAAAATTATAGGATTGGGATTAAATTATTCAGATCATTTTGAAGAATATAATCATATCTCTTCAAAATTATCAAATGATAAATTGAGTAGTAATTTTAGTCTACCTACTGAACCGATTATATTTTCAAAAACACCTAATTCACTCATTGGACCTGAGGAAAAAATAATTATTCCAAAATTTTTAAATAATTATCATTTTGATGATCCTAGAATTGACATTGAAGGAGAATTAGCTTTGATAATTAAAAAAACATGCAAAAATATATCAAAAGAACAATCTCTCAATTATATTTTAGGTTATACATGTTTCAATGACATTACTCATAGAAATATTCAAAATATTGATCGATCAGGTTGGTTTAGAGGTAAATCGTTTGATACATTTGGACCAATAGGACCACAAATAGTATTGTCAGAAGACTTGGTAAATCCTCAAAATTTGGACATAAAAAGTCGACTGAATGGAAAAATCTGTCAAAATTCTAATACTAAAATGATGATTTTTGATATTCCATCAATAATCGAGTTTATATCTCATAATTTAACTTTAAAAAGAGGAGATATTATTATTACAGGTACCCCTAAAGGAGTATCTTCTATTAAACCAGATGATATCGTTGAAATTGAAATAGAAAAAATAGGTATATTGAAAAATCAAGTTATTGGAGAAATTTGATTTTTTTTTTTCTATAAATTTATGAATTTTTTGACCCAGAATATATTTTTAATGTCGAATTTTTCTATAATTAATTTTAGTGAAAAACAATGAGTTCATTTGAGGATATGAATTTTACATGGATTGATTTTTTAATCATATTTGGAATTGGTGTTTGTATATTTGTAGTCTTAATACTGATATTCCCTTTTTTGATCAGATGGTTAAAAAAGAAAGAATATATTGGCTATGATATTCATAAGAAAGATCGTCCTGCTACAGCAGAATCAGGAGGTATTGGGATATCATTAGGAATGGTTGGTGGATCAATTTTAGCAATTATTGCCTTTCCTGAGCTATGGCATGAAATATTTATTTTTATCATTACTATAATTATTGCAACTATTATTGGATGGTATGATGATAGAAAAGCTCTTTCATCTATTAAGAAGATAGTCTTAATGATATTGACAGGATTGCCGTTATTTATTGCTAATTTCTATGGGATTAAATTCATTGATATTCCGGGTCCAATATTACCAATAATTGGTGAATTACAAATTACCATTATTTATCCCCTTTTAATGCCAATAATCGTAACAATATTGACTAACACAGTAAATATGTTAGAAGGATACAATGGTGAAGGTTCAGGCACTACAAGTGTTGCTTTATTCTTTATGATTCTTTCTGCAATCATTTTAAAATCCTCAGAAGGTTTATTATTAGGAATAATATCATTTAGTGCAATCCTAGCTTTTTATTTATTTAATAAATACCCTGCAAGAGCATTTCCAGGAGATACAGGTACTTTAGTTATAGGTGCTGCGATTGCTTTAATAGGAACTATTGGTTCTTTAGAATTTATTATGGTATTAGTAATGTTTCCACAAATCTTTAATAGTTTTTATGTAATAACTTCAGAGAAAGGATTTATTGAAAGCCATTCCGTAAAAAAAAAAGATATTTGGATGGATAAGAAAGAATTTATTCATGCTTCTGATGAAAGAGGGGCAGGGATAACATTACCAAGATTAATTTTAGTAACAGGAAAATTAAGTGAAAAAGATTTGGTCCAGCATTTTATAGCCCTTTCTGTAATATCTGGGTTATTTGCATTAATTTCAACCCAATTGTTGAGATCCAGGGATAATTTTGATATTAT
>CAYPTZ010000150.1:6523-7662 GCA_964413395.1 uncultured archaeon
GTAGTTTCACAACTTATGGATATATTATTTATAAATATCGGAGAATTTTTATGATTACAATAGTGATGATTGTAATTTTATTAATTTCTTTAGGATTAATGCTTATCATTGACGCGTTCATTGTGGAAACATTGCTAAACTGGCTTTATGGGGGAATTGTGGGTATTTTTATATTAATATTATGGTATAGCATTACTATATTCTATTTCTGGAAAACGATAGAAAAACAGAAATTAAAGCCAGGTTATGAAAGTCTTGAAATGTTAAAAGAAGAAGATGAAAAATCAAATTAGTTACTTTTTATTTTTTTATTGGTCATAATTAATTGAATAAAAAAAAAAGTGAATTTTTTCTTGTCTTTTTCAAGATAGGAATAAATAATGCTAATGATGTAATATTAGAGAATTTTACTTGGTGTTGAAATAATTTTTTACATAATTGAAACATATTTCATTTGGATCTTCAAAATTAACTATTTTACTCTTAAAATCCAGTGTAAATCGATCTTTTGAAGGGCCTTGAGTAATAATTTCAATAGCCCTCTCAATTATTTGTTGAGGTTCACGTATATGTTCCATTGGAAATCCATTTTCAATTAACCACCTTTCTTGAGGTGCTGATTCTCCTGGAAAATATTCAATACTTGGAACACCTAACAAAGAAGATTCTCGGACAATTGTCCCGCCTCCGCTAATGACTAATGAAGAAAAAAAGCATAAATCCATAATATTTGGAAGAAATTTAGTGATAACAATATTAGCATTAGGAATAAAATCTTTTAATTGATTTTTGAGCCAAATTTCTTGTTCTTCAGTTCGGACTAATAAGAAATATGTATAATTTGGACATATTTTAAAAATCTGAGGAAAATATTTTGCGAGATAGGTCTCTTCATGTTTTAATTTATCGATAAAATAGCTAGCAAAAGTTGGTTCACTTCTCATTAAAACAAATTTACCTGGTTCTACATTAAATTGGTCTAATATTTTTTTATTTGGTTTATAATGTTTTAGCCATGCAATCTCATCAATTCCATCATAACGAATAATTTTATTATTATTTGCACCTAATTCTAAATATTCAGAAACTGGTATGCAATTCGGAGTAATTAATTTATCAATACAAGGAAATAATTGCCT
>CAYPTZ010000151.1:0-7640 GCA_964413395.1 uncultured archaeon
CAATTATTCATTCCAAAGACAGGAAATCTATAAACAACGAATTACATTGTTAATGATATAAAGAAAAAAAAACTGCATTCCCAAAGCTAATATTGTAAATTAATTGGATTAATTAAGACTTCCAGCAATAATTGGATTGTTTTAACAATATCAGAAACAAATAATTGAGCTATAGGGGAATGAATATATCTACATGGGACTGATATTCCGGCTGCAGGAATTCCCCCACGGATTAAATGAAATCCCCCTGCATTGGTTCCCCCAAAGGTTGGAAGTTTATACTGCCATGGTATTGATAGATCAATTGCTATATTTTTAATAATTTTTAGTAATCGTTCATCGTATATTGTACTATTATCTGCTATTGAAATAGCTGGACCTAAAAGGCATTGTGTTGGACATTTATCGGGTGAAACATCAGGTACGTCAGCAGCTATGGTATTTTCAATTGCAATCCCAATATCTGGTTTTAATTTATAAGATGCTGGTCTTACTCCTCGAGCTCCAACTTCTTCAGCAATTGAAAAGCAGTACAAAATGGTATTTTCGGGTCTTTTCAGCTGAGAAAGCAATTTTGCTAATTGTAGGATTACATTACATCCCGTTCTATCATCGAATGCTCGACCACGCAATATTCCTTTTTCTTCAAGATATTCAAAATTGCTATCTAACACACCCATAGATCCGATATCTATACCTAACTTAATAACTTCTTCCTTATTTGCTGCTCCTATATCAATAAATAGATTATAATGATCCGGACATACTTCTCGATCTGCTGGTTTAGTAATGTGAGGTGGTGGCATTCCAATAATTCCAGAAATTTTTTTGTTCTGGTCAGAAAGTATTGATACTCGTGAACCAGGATATAGTCGTTTATCAATTCCTCCTATTGGTGTGAATCTAAGAAATCCATTAGGCTCGATATAGCGCATTATTAATCCTATTTCGTCCATATGTGCGTCTAACATAATACGGAGGCCATCAACTTTAGTTCCTTTGCGTTCACCTAAGACATTACCTAAAGCATCAATCCAAACATTGTCTGCAAAATTTTTTAATTCAGAATAAATAAATTCTCTAACTTGGTTTTCTCTTCCACTCACACCAATTAGACTGGTTAATTTTCTTTGTATTTCGACAACATTATTAATGAGTATTTCATCCATATTACTATTTGAATAATAGCATTTATTAAAAGTCTATTCAAATAATTTTTTTGATTTTAACTATAAAATGAAAAAAAATTATTCTAAAATATTTGAGAGATCTTGAATATTTGGAAATTCATCAATTATCATATTTTCTATTCGGTGAATCCTCTTTAATCTGTTGGACCAACGAATATATTGCCAAATTTCAAAAATTGAATATATTACAATTAGAAAACGTGCTGAAAATAACGCTGCCCTATAAATTCTGTTGATATCAGTTGTCACTATTATTTCTGGTAATTCAGCCATATATTTTCTGAATAACCAGAAAAAGGTTAGATTTAATATTAAAATAATTAAGATGTAAGTTTTAATAAGATTAATTTGATCTAAAATTTCATAATTTGATTTTGATAAATTAGTCTGATTTGTATGAATGTTTTTATTCCATTTGCTGATTATTTTAAATTGCATTAAAGCGAATATAGTGATAACAAAAAGCACCATGAAAATAGATGTATATCTGAAAATAGGGTGTCTTTCAACTTTTCCCATTACTTTTCTTGCCAGTAAGTAAATAACTAATTCAATAAATAACGATAAAACAATGAATGAAAAGCCAATAATTTGAATTATTTTCTCTTTTCTTGCGGAATTTTCAAATTTTTCTCTGATTTGGTTATAATTTAGGAGTTTATCTGAATGTTCTTTTGAAAAATAGGTTTGATCCTTATTTTCAATAATTTTATCGTGTGAATTTGGATCATCATTTGAATTATGATAAAAATTATCATGTGGATTTTTATTTGAATTATTATTTTCCATTTTAAATTCCCATTTTTCTTGTTAGTTTAAATCTATAGTTAGATTTTTAATTCCTTTGACAATTGCATAAACCATTTAAACCTGTAAAGGCCACGTTTTGTTATATTTATTTTATGCCTAATTCGCTCTTTTCCCCATTGTTCTTCATTTAAAGTAATATATTTGGCAGAAATTAGTTGTTCGATATATTTATCTCCCACCATTGTTTTCAATCCAATGTTTTTGTATATATGGGATTTTATTGCACCTTCTTCTCCTTGCTTAATCAATTCTTCCAAAATCGACTGAATTATGATTAATGCAGATCGATATCGTTTATTTGGAGAAGATTTCATTGGTTTTTCGATCAAGAATAAGAAACCATAATATATATTTAATTCCTTAGGAACCATTGGTCTTTTTTTTTTGCATTTGCATATTTTGCTACCTTTGGTTCATCAGGATTTAAATTGAAAAGTATTCATAAGTGTGATAGAACTTATTTTATGTTGTTTAAGTGGAATATCTCAAAAAATGTAAGTGAAAAATCATGAAAAAAACAAAAACTAAAATTATCAGTTTAACACTGATTTTTTCAATGTTGATAATCGGAATATCTGAATCTGCAGCATTGAATAATACCTTCGTAGCAGAAAAAACAGGACATAAATTTACTGAAGAATCTTTTGCTATTATTTACGATGTATTGAGTAATAAATTAGTTGAAGATCTAACACCTGGTGAATTTGAAGAAGAATTAAATAATCAGAATGTTGATCCAGCACCCTACGCAGATGCCAACTTTTATTGTGCATATATCAATCTTGGCCAAGTCCAAACAATGTATATGGCTATTGCAAATTATACTCTTGATAATAGAAATAATACCCAATTTGGAGTATCACCTTATCAAATTATGCAACAACATTTTCGGACTCCAAGTGGAAAGCATGTTTTAGTACAAAATTCTTTTGCAGGTCTAGTTGCTTATCAAGAAACTGGGGAATTAAATGGGGTTCCCAATAAAGATGATAATCTGTATTATGGCAATAGTTTACGTAGCCAATTCCATAAATTTCTACTCAATCGAAAATTAAGTAATAGTTTAGGTTTCGATCCACTAAATATAGATGAAGTCCCTATTGCAACTCCAAAAATATTAACAAAAACGACGAATGGGGATGAAGTTGAATATACATTTGGAATGGATTATGAAAATCTCTTTGTTGTATGGCATTCTATGCATGTTGATGAAAATATCGAAGGAACAATCTTAGCTGAGAATTTACTTAGCAAAATTGTTGCTTTTAGCAGTATCGATTATTTAAATTTCACCTATAAAATTTCAGGAACTCTTGATGAAGATAATCCTGTCAATATTACTACAACTACAGAATATGATATTGGCCCAATTAGTGATCTATGGATCATAAATGATCAAGAGAGCAAAACTCAAGAAATGGGAGGATCTTTTTATGATTTGGTTGATTCTACAAAAAATATCTCTCGATATAATACTCCTTCAAGTGTTGGAGATCGACTTAATGGTGATAATGAAGTCCAAGGGTTTGGATTAGCGGTAGCTAATTACGCACGTATTAAAGTTATATCGGTTAGTGAATCAGATGAAAATACGATTAAAATTAATAATGAAAATGGAAAAGAAATTGATAGTGAAAATTCGGATATTAATGTCTCATCATTAGATATTAAAGAAAATGGTATAACTGCATTCAATATTGATTTTGCAAGCAAACCAAATTATACTCTAGATGGAGGTGAACCGATGCCTGCTCCAGTAAAATTATATCCTCAGATTCGACTGAAAGGAGAATCAATAAATGATATAGATGGTCTTTCTCACCGATTTATTAATTCAATCAATATGGGGCTTATTCAAGCGAGAGTATCATCAATTAATGAAAAATTTGACCTTGAAGACAAAAATTTTGAAGTTGATGTTAATAAGAGAAATGTATTTTACACAATATGTTTTCCACAATGGGAAGGAAAATCAATTAATCAAGATCCAACTTTCACTGCATATGCAGAACCTTTAAGTCTAAGTTCATTTATTTCTGGACCTGAACTCATTTCTATTGGGATTATCGGTTTAGTGTCGGTCTCATTTTTATTAGTTAAAAAGAAAAATCATTAATTTTTTCCTTTATTTTTTTTTATATTTTTGAGAAAAATATTTGATATTTTCATCAATATTTTTTTTAAGTTTATTTAAATTTTTAATCAATAAAGCATTAAATATTTCTTTTTGTTCTTCATCCAAAGATTTTAAAATGGTATCTAAAAACGATTTATCATTTTGTAACAAAAACGCGTTAAAGGTAATTGGATTATCTAAAATTCCCAGAGATGAATGGAGTGTTTTATCAATTTCTGGGAAATTTGTTTGAATATGTTCAAGAAAATCAGCAATTGAAATTTCTGGAAAAAGATTTTTAATCAGTTGAAAAAAAATAATTTGATGCTTTTGAAAAATGCGATCTGATTGATTTTTGAAAATCTGAGCTTCTGGTAATACAGTATTAGTTAATTCTATGAACATTATAATCATTTGTAATGCTTTTTCTCTCCCTTCATCAGTGATTTGATAATATTTTCGTGAACGACCTCCTACTAATATTGTTCTATTATTGATTATCAAGTTATTCTTTTCTAAGTCATTTATTACTTGATATATCGAGGTAATCGATTTCCATATCTCTTGACCATATTCCTTTCGCTTTTGAACTAATTCAATATCAATTTTGAGATTTTTAACTATCTCAATCATTTTAGGATTTTCTTGAACCTTTTTTAATAATTGAGATTTATTAATAAAATTTAGGATATGGATTGGGATATTTAGATTTTTAAGTATGCTATTCAAATCTGAATCCTCAATCTTATTTTCTGAATCCTCAATTAATTTTGTTGCAAGCGAGCTTAGTAAAGTAATTTCATTTTGTTGGGATATATAATCTTGTGTGACCAAATTTCTAAGTTCTAATTGAATTTCATATGGATAGGATTCTTCTTTTCTTGCCATTATTGATAATGTTAAAATTTCAGCTGCAATCCTTGAGATTTTTTTAAAAAATCGATTTTCCCATTTTCCCATATAAAATCATTTTTTGAAGTTGTTTTTTGATAATACTAAGATTTAAAAGATTAACTAAAGATTTAAATATACTCAAATCGATCAATATTCATAATAATGAATATTCATAATTATGAATATATATTATAAAAAAAAAAAAAAAAAAAATAATGATGAAAAATAAATGTTTGAATTACTAAAATTTAGTTTTAAAAGCACCTTTAGAAAAAAAGGGGCTGCAATATTAACGATATTAGGAATTGCTTTTGGGGTTGGTTTAATGTTTTCACTTAATGGCCTTTCTGAAGGTTTATCAGTTGATATTAATCAAGAAGTTCAAAATGCAGTTGGTATTATTGAAATTCGACAAAAAAATGCATCTCAAGACTTTTTTTCTGTATTAGAACCTTCAAGTGATACTCTAATAATTGAAAATGGTCCAGAAAAGGATAGATTAATTTCATATTCGCGAGAAATTATATTTCCTTTTACTACGCGAGATACATCAATAGATCTTGGATTTTCAGCTGCTGGTAATAAATGTGAATATAGATACAAAGGATTTGCGGCCACACAAATTATCAATTTAAATCCTCAAGTTGATCAAATTGAAGAAGGTAGGATGTATGAAGATAATAAACCTGAATGCATCATTCCAGATATTTTATATGACAATTTTCCTGAAAGGTTATCAATTGGAAAATCTATAAAATTCGTTTTAAATAACACAGATTCAATTTCATTGGAAATTGTTGGAATATATCGTGCTAATATAGATCCTCACTTAGTTAATACGATTCCTCTATATGATTTTTATATAGGAATTGAAATCGCTCAACTTTTACAAGGAGAGATTTTACTACCAAATAATATTAATTTTCACACAATATCAGATAACTCTGTTCCTGATGGATATACTGTTTTAATCTTGAAATATGATTCTACTGAGATTAATGATACTATAGAAATTGCGAACCAAATTAAGATATTATTAGATAGTACTTATCCAAACATCGAACATCAAGTATATGCAAAAGGTTCTGTAATTGCACCATTTGAAATTATTCAATCAAGAGTGAGAGAATTTCTTGTGATTATTTCATTGATTACTTTAGTGTCTGGAGGAATGTCAATTGTTATTGCTCAAATCACTAATGTTGAACAACGGAAAAAGGAATTCGCAATACTAAAATCTACAGGATGGAAAAATGTTGATGTAGTACATGAAGTATTTCTTGAATCACTTATTTTAAGTATTATTGGAGGAATTTTTGGGCTATTTATCGGGTTTGCTGGTATTGGTCTAATTGGAACAATGTTTCCCACTGCAGCAGTTGTGTCATTAAATACATTCATCTGGTGGATTATTGTGGTAGTTGGTTTGGGAATAATTGGTGGTACCAGTCCGGCTATCAAAGCTGTGAAAGCTAAGCCAATCGAAGTATTAAGATCAATTTAATTTTTTTTTTAAATAATATTAGGATGAATAAAATGAGTGAAATAAAATTAAACAAACTAATCGAAAATAGTGAAATAGAGCATTTAGGGAAAAATACAATCATTTCTATCAAAAATGTTCGTAAAGTCTACAATGCTGATTCTGCATCACAGACAATTGCCTTAAAAAACATTAATTTAGATATTGATAAAGGTGAATACATATCAATAATAGGACCTAGTGGATCTGGTAAATCGACATTATTACAAGTAATTGGATGCATGGATAATGTCAGTTCAGGAAAAATCTATATTGATGGAATTGATGTTACAAAAATTCCAGAAAATAAATTGGCATCAATAAGAAAATTAAAAATTGGGTTTATATTTCAATCGAATTATCTAATTGAATCTGAGACTGTTCTTGGAAATATTCTAGCTCCTTTAATTCCATACAAAATTAAAAAGGATGACCAAGATTATGCACTATATTTATTAGATATAGTGGGTTTGAAGTCAAAAAAATTAAAAAAAATAAACCAATTAAGTGGTGGAGAACAACAAAGAGTCGCAATCTGTAGGTCTTTGATTAATAAACCCTCGATATTATTTGCAGATGAAGCTACAGGAAATTTAGATTCGTCAACTGGAATTAAAATTATTAAATTATTAGAAAAATTCAATAAAGAGTTAGATATTACTGTGATATTGGTGACTCATAATCTATCACTCGCTAAAAGAACTAAAAGAAAAATAGAAATATTAGATGGACACATAATACAAGATGTAATAATTTAAATAATAATGAACGATTTTCTTTTTTTTTCATATCAATTTAAAGAAAAACCATTTTTAAAAAATCATTTAATACTTAATTTGAAAATGAAAAAAAAAACATGATTTTGAAAATCAAGTTGAATAAAAGACTAGAATAGATTTGAATACAATTTTGCTAATTCTTTTTCAACAATTTCTTTCTTTTTGAGATTATCATCTTGATAATAACCTCTAAAATCATGTTTTTCTCTAAGTCGATCATGTCCAAGTTTCAAGAATTTTTGATCATTTTTTCGTTTTACACGAAGATAGAAAAGAAAAATATACAAACCCACTAAAATTATTATAAAATATTTTGCATATTTTTGAAA
>CAYPTZ010000152.1:0-7635 GCA_964413395.1 uncultured archaeon
CATTTGCAGGGGATTGGATGAATCAATATTTATCAGTATCTGGACTATTAAATGAACCTAAACCATATGAAGATCCTCCTGATCTAGATGGGGAACATGAAGGGGTAATATGTCAACATATTATTGATAATTTCATTGATGGGGAGATGAATTGGGCTCACTTATATGAAGATACTCAATATTATACTCCAATAGAAGATCCCAGGATATTATCTTATTCTTCTTCAAATGAACTATATGAAATTAATTCAGGAAAATCAATTATCACTTATGGGGGTCATGCTTCACCGAATGGCTTTTCTTCTTCATATAATTTGAGAACTTCTAATATTCCTACTTTAAATGATAATAATAAATATTCTCTATATTTTGCTGAAGCTTGCACAACCAATAGTTATGATGATGAAGGTTCTAATCCATTTGGTGAAGCTATATTTAAAGCTGAAAATAAAGGTGCTATTGGATTTATTGGTTCAATGCGATTTTCTTGGTATTATCCTGAAGATTTAAAATTGGAAAAAGTAAATCGGGGAATTATAAAAAGTTTTATGCATGAGATGTTTGAAAATGGATATTATCAACAAGGAAAAGCGCTCTATGAATCTAAAAAATCTTATATGAATGGTTCTTGGGCTGGTTCCCTGACTTTGTATAATAATTCCTGGTATGAACCAGATATAGAAAATCCAGGTACATATTATTATTTTCCTTATTATGAAATGGAGAGAAAGACGATTCTTTCCTATATGCTATTAGGAGATCCAAGTTTGGACATATATACTGGCATCCCTAAGAATTTCAAATCTTTAATACCTTCGGACATTAATTTAACCGAAGGAGGTCGATATAATCTATATATTCGAGATAATAATGGTGGTTTAGTTCCAAATGCACGATTAACCTTTCAATCTGATGATGGAAAATATCATTATTTTGATTCAAATGAAGATGGATTAGTCTCCTTCTCATTACCTTTAGGTGAACGCTTATTAAATTATTCAATATTTGCTCATAATAAAATGCCTTTTAGGGGATCTATCAATGTTTCTTTAGATCTCGAAGCTCCTATTTTAAGTTCATTCCAAAAGTATCCAGAATTACCTACTGTCAGTGATAATATTGAAATTAGTGCTTCAATAAAGGATGGAAATTTTGGTTCATGTGAAGCTTATTTAGTTTTAAGCAGTAACCAGTTTGAAAACTTTTCAATTTATCATTTCAATCCCCTTTATATTGACTTTGAATATTATATCGAGTTACCCAAATTAGATTATGCTTCATACCAATATGGAATATTGTATTTTGACTATGTCGGATTTTACAACACAACATTTGAGGAATATGGTATTTCTACATTTGAGATATCAAAACCACTTCAATTATTTGTATTAAGTGTAGGAAACATTGTAATTTTTGGATTTGCCTTTGTATCTCTTGGAATCCTAATATCCAAAATTAAAAATCCTCCGAAAATCAAGAATGAGAGGGTTTTTTCACTTAATGATATTTGTTTTTTAAGTGGATAATTTATTTTGCTTTAAAAAAAACTCGATAACTTTTTTATTCCTAAAACTTCATCATATTCAATATTAAGCGCATCTAGGATTTGTTCAAAGGTACTTTTTACCATTTCTTTATATTTTGTGTAATCAATATCATTTAATGTTGCCATAGATAATGGTTTGACTCCTTCATTACTGCGAGTTTTAACAAAATTGATAAACGAGCCTCTTTCTAATTGTTTTTGTTCCTTTTCTGGTAATAACCTTGCTGCTCGAACATGTTGTGGGTTTCCTTTATCATATGCATCAATTTTTTTCCTAAGAGCAACCATGATTCCATAATCTTGAATTGAAAATCCTCCCTTCTCTATGGGTTTACCTATTAATTGGGATGTTTTTTTAATTATATTGATAATTTTCTGGCGATTAGCATTAAAACTTCCCATATCTGTTATAGTTGTTAAAATTTTTTGGACTTCTGCAAATTTATTTTTTATAAAATTAGGTGTATTGTGTTTTTTGGCTAATAATCCTTTGAGATCTACAATTTCTCCTCCTTTATAGACTCCAATATAATTTTTCTTTCTTTTTGAGAGTGCTAAGAATTGGTAGGTCTTTTCTAATTCCAAATCTAAATCTAATTTTTCTTCAGACCACTTTACTAAATTATCCACTTGTTCTTTTGTAGGATGAAGTAAAAAGACAGAATCTGTATCTCCATATAGTACTTTGATACCCATTGATTCCGCTTTTTCAATAGTTTTATGTATCGAAAATCTTGCTATAGCTGTAGTTGCTTCTGCTGCAGGTCTATAATATAATGGAAAAATAGAAGACCCTATAACTCCATAAGAACCATTGATAAACACTTTAAGAGCTGATGTCATCACATTTGCAGTTTGACGTTCTTGAGGTGTAATATTTTTATTATTTGATAGTGGTTTAAACCATTTAACTCGTACATCTCGTAAGAATCCAATAACATAAGCAAATATTCCCATTTTTTTTGTACAAGCCCATGAATTTTTGATGTATGGTATTTTATTGCTTTTACATTCAGGATGTTGGCATCTTACAGTATCATAAGACAGATTTTTAGTTTTTATTATTGAAGGATACAAACTTGAAAAATCTAATACTGCTACATTAAAGTGTATTCCTGGAATGGGATCAATGACATAAGCACCTTCAATTCTATCTGATTCGCGGATTAAGAAATTTCCTCGGGTTTCTAATTCATTCATTCGAGGTATTATACAATTTTTTGCTCGATGTATTGAGAACATTAATGATCGTATCCATGCAGAGATTTGTAATCTAAATATATCTTGAAAAGGAAGTTTTGTTATTCTCATTAGAACGATTAGCAAATTCCACATTACATTATTATTGAAAGTAGTTAATTCAAGGGTAAGCAAAGAATCAACTAGGTTATAATAAATTAAATTTGCAGATGTCATATTGCCAATAAGAGTACCCTCGTGTTTTATTTTTCCTTCTCCTAATAAGCTTGAGGCTACTGCTTCGAGTGAATTTTTTAAATATACTCCTCCAAATGCATATCCCTTAATACTTCTATTTGCATAAAATTGAAATATATCAAGATGTATAGAATGTTTATAATCTGTATTGTGAGTTACCATTCCACCTCCTCGAGAAACATAAATTGGATTAACTTCATCCTTGATTTTTAATTTTTTAGCACGATGGTATAGATATAAATTATCAAAATTATCTCCATTAAAAGTAAGTATAATTGGATATTCCCAGAAAATTCGAAATGTTTCTTTAAGTAATTCTCTCTCTTCCGTAAAAAAGAAAATTTTAGCATCTTTAGGAAAATCAACATTATATTCTCCATCTTCTTGATTGGGGCGCTCTAAAACATAGACCATTTTTAATCCATCAGTAGCAGCGAAGGATATGCTAATAACCTTTTGTCGAGAAATCATTGGATTTGGTAAAGTACCATCGGATGTTTCTTCAACTTCAATATCATAGGCCAATCTAACAAGATCGTGAGGATTGGTTGAGAAAATTTGTTGATAATCTTTTGCCATAGTTTGAATTTCTTTTTCTTCATTATCAAAAACTTTCATTAGTTCTTTACTTAAATCTTGGTCTGTTTTCGATTCGATAAGTGAAATTTTTCCTTCTTTAATTTCATATGACATTCCAGGAATCAATTTTTGGTCATAAATATAACTGTGATGGTATCGAATTCTAGCTTCCCAGGCACCTCCTAGAGCCTCACGTATTCCATTGGTACCACCTATATCTGTTGGAGTATTTCCATAAATTTTCATAACATTTATTTCTTTATCATCCAATAAATCATATTTTTTGACCATTTCCATTCCTTCAAACCCTTCATGAGTTAGGAGATCTGGATTTTGAGATAATTCAGATTGTGTTGCTTTATGGAGACAATAAGGGCGATGATTGGTTGAATCAATCCAAATTTTTATTTGATTATCTGATAAATCATAAAATTTTGCAAAGGCTTTGTTAAAACCTCCATCATAATCTACTGAGAGCAGTATTCCTTCTTTCATATTTTTAACAAGGTCATTATTTTCATCAAGTAATCGAATATGCCATGATTTTTGGGATTCACGGTTATTTCGTGGGATTTTAAACTTAAATCTTTCATCTCCAATAGGATTTTGATTTTTAGGGAGATATATTTTTTCAAATACTTTATTAAGCTCAGTTTTTCTTTTTGGAATGTCGGCAGTTTTTTTTTTTGAAGCTGATTGACTGGGATTTTTATTTAACGTTGATTTCTTTTTAATTGTGCTTTTTTTACTCCTTGTGGATTTTTTGGTCCCGTTCTTTGGTTTAGTTCCAATAAATTGGTTTAATGTTCCAAATCCTGAGTGTGATTTAGTTTTTTTAGTCTTCTTTGACTCTGGTGTCATTTGAAAATATCCTATTTTTCTATATTAAGTCATATTCATTAAAGTTAAATAAATAGAATATGGAGTTGGATTAATAATATATTTAAAAAAATCCTTCAAAAAATAAAAAAATAGTTTTTATGTCTTGATAGTTTCCCTTTATCTAGAGCAATTTCTATATAAAAAATTAGAAAATACATGTTAAAGATTCGATGTCAAATTCTATAAAACTCAGAGAAATTCTTTCTAAATAGAATTTTAGTTCAATTTATATATAGAAATTAATAAAAAGTGAATAATATGAAAGATGTTGTAATTGTTAGTGCCTGCCGAACACCAATTGGTCGTTTTGGGGGAGCTTTAAAAAGTATTAAAGCACCGAATCTTGGTGCAATTGCTATGAAAGAAGCGGTCAAGCGAGCAAATATTGACGCAAATATATTAGGGGATGTTCGTTTTGGTTGTTGCCTCGAACCTGTTGATGCATTAAACGTTGCTCGAATCGCTGCATTAATTGCAGATATTCCTATTGGAGTTCCAGCAATGACCATTGATCGAGCTTGTATAAGTGGTATGGAAGCTACCATGTCTGGTGTATGGCAAATCCAAGCAGGTGTTTCAGACGCATGCTTAGTTGGGGGGGTCGAATCCATGTCAAATGTTCCATACGTTGTAGAGGAAGCACGATTTGGCTGTAGGTTGCAAGATAAAATATTTAAAGATGGATTAATGTGGGCTTTACATGCAGGAAGTGATTATGTTCCATATCCTATGGATGGTCCAAATGAAAAAACTCGTGGAAAAAGCTATATCATGGGAATGACTGCTGAATTTCTTGCTCAAAAGTATAATATTACTAGAGAAGCACAAGATGAAGTAGCGTTGAGATCCCATAATGAAGCGGAAAAAGCCACTAATGATGGAACATTCAAAGATGAAATTATTCCAATTACAATAAAGGATCGAAGAAAAGGCGATATTTTAGTTGATAAAGATGAACATTTTCGAAAAAATCTAACAATTGAACAACTTCAAAAATTAAGACCTGCGTTCATTCCAAAAATTGGAACTGTAACTGCAGGAAATTCTTCAGGTATTAACGATGCTGCTGCTGCGATGGTAATAATGTCTGCTGAAAAAGCTAACGAATTAGGATTAAAGCCATTAGCTAAAATTTCTGGATTTGGTATGGGTGGGTGTGAACCTGAATTAATGGGATATAGTCCAGTTCCAGCAGTGAATGATCTTTTAAAACGAACAGGGATGAAACTAGAAGAATTTGAAAGAATTGAATTAAATGAAGCTTTTGCATCACAATATATCTCTGTTGAAAAAGCATTAGGGTTAAATCGTGAAATTACCAATGTTCATGGTTCTGGTATTGGATTAGGACATCCTGTAGGTTGTACTGGTGCCCGAATTATGGTTTCTCTAATTTATGAATTAATTCATGCTAATAAAACAAAAGGTTTAGCTACTTTATGCGGTGGTGGTGGTGTATCTGAGGCCGTTTATTTAGAAAAATTATAATATCAATTTAAACTGTGCATATTATTATGGATTTTTAAATCTTGACTCTTTTTTTATTTTTTATTTTAAAAATATCAGATCATTTAATATTTACTTTAATTTACGATCATTGAGCATGAAGGGAAAATCAAAAGAAAAAAAAAATGATTTTTATGAAAGAATGTTTGATTCTGAGAAGTTTATTCTTTTGGGAAAATTAGCTTCCGGTGTAGCTCATGAAATTAACAATCCAATTATGATTATCCAAAATTATATCTCACTAATACTAGATGATATTCATGATGAAGGGGAAGTGAAATTATCTATTAATACAGAAAGTTATGAATTTTTACAAGAAATTCTTTCTGAATGTCAACGAATTTCTAAAATTACCAAAAATCTATTAGAATTTTCACGTTCCAGTTCGAAAAAGCCCCATGTTCATAATGTTGAATCAATATTAATCAATACTTTAAAATTATTAGATCCTATGATTGTCAAATCACAAATTCATATTAAAGTTGATATTCAAGCAGATCAGACTAAATGTATTGTTAAATCCAATGAAATTCAGCAAGTATTTATGAATATAATTGATAATTCCATTTACTCTTTAAGACAAAAGTATCGAAATTTAAAAAATTCACCAGATAAAAAATTAATTAATATTCTTCTAAAAAATGAGGCAATCCCAGATAAAGATAAAAATATGATTAACTATGTTGTTTTAGATTTTTATGATGATGGAATTGGAATATCCAAAAAAATAGAGAAACACATATTTGACCCCTTTTTTACAACAAAAAAAACGAAAGAAATAGTTCCCGAACATGAAAAATATCAAGGACTTGGATTAGGACTGCCCTATTGTCAAACTATTTTGGAAGATTATCAAGGCTTTATCACTTTCGAATCAAAGGAAAATGAAGATGCTCTTTTTCATGTATATCTTCCTGTTCATCATTCTGAAGAGATTGATGAAGATTCTGAATGTGATGATGAAGTAAATTTTTAAACAAAAACTAAAAGAATAAAAAAAGGATATTTAAGTTAATAGTAATATCTTTGAGCAAAATTTTCGATAGGTTCACTTAAATATATAATACCTTGAACTATTCCTATTACGAAAGGAATTCCTGTCCAAAAGAGTAAGGCAAATTTAACTCCATTTGGATTTCTTAAATAAAAATGATGGGCTCCAAAACCTCCAAATAAAATCCCCAAAACTCCTGCAACAATTTTATCACGCTTTGGATAATTTGGAAGAATGCTTACAGATTGCAATCTCATATTGAACATATCTTTTGTTTCTGTTAAATATAATATACTTTCCAGAATTCCCATCAAGGTTGGTATTAACGTCCAAAAGAATAATATTCGTAGCATTCCAGATCGGCTATTATTCATATAAAATTTGTGGGCACCAAATGTTCCGAATAAAAAGGCTAGTACCGCGGCAACTGGTTGGTACTTAACTACTGTATTTTGATAATATCCATTTGGGCCTACTATATAGTATCGTTTAGTAAAATTTTCTAAGGATTCGCTTAAGTAAATAATACCTTGAACTATTCCTATTATGAAAGGAATTCCTGTCCAGAAGAGTATTGCAAATCTCCAGGCCTTAGGATTTTTCATATAAAAATGATGGGCACCAAATCCTCCAAATAGTATTGCCAATACTCCAGCAAAAATTTTATCTCGTTTCGGATAATTGGGAACAT
>CAYPTZ010000153.1:0-7588 GCA_964413395.1 uncultured archaeon
TGAAAAAAAAGAAAAACAAGATTTCTTAAACCACTTAGTAAAGGATCCAAAAGTGATTCGAGCACTGGTTTTTTCCCGAACAAAACATGGGGCAAATAAAATTGTCCGAAAATTAATCAAAGTAGGAATACAAGCGGAACCCATCCACGGAAATAAATCCCAAAATGCCCGTCAATTAGCCTTGAAAAATTTTCGAGAAGGAACAACACGCATTCTTGTAGCAACGGATGTCGCCGCCCGTGGGATTGATGTTGAGAATATTACTCATGTCATTCAATTCGATTTACCCAATGTCCCAGAAACTTATGTCCACCGTATTGGTAGAACAGGACGAGCTGGAGCAGGTGGTATTGCAATTGCTTTTTGTGCAACAGAAGAACGCTCCGACCTTCAAGCAATCCAAAAACTCATTCGGATGAATATCCCAGTGGTCAGACTTCCAAAGTATGAACTCTTAAAATCATTGGATATTGAAGATACCCAACAACAAGATTATTCATCACAACAAGCTAATCTATCGAAACTGAAGAAACAGACTAAATCTTTAAAACAAGCAAAACCGAAGAAACGATCAAAACAGAAGAAAACAAATATATCTGGTAGTCAAACAAATCCACCTAAACAAATAAAGCTAAAAATATTAGCAAAACGAGGAAAACGAGCAATTCTTCCCACCCAATCAATACCAAATATCACAATAAAACAAGAAAAGAGAACAATCAACTGCTCTAGATGCTCTCGAACATTTAGATCTCAAAGTTCTTTATCACAACATATGAAATTCAAACATAATTCAACACATTAACTTTTTTAATAAATCCTTTAAAAAAAATGTGATACTTAAAATATTAAAGTATCATATTAGGATTAAAGAAATATTTAAAATTCAATCCTTTTCAAATAATATCGTTAGAATTACCTTATTTCTGCTTTTTAAAACACATAAACCAGTCTAAACAATATTTTCCTTCTTCTTCGGTTTCAGTTCTCTCTTTTGCAACACCACAAGACCCTGGAGGAGGAATAATTACATCATCTCCTGGTTGCCAATTAGCAGGTGTTGCAATATTTTCTGTATCAGCTTTTTGCATTGCAATAAGCATTCGCTTTATTTCATCCATATTTCTTCCAGTAGATAATGGATAATAAAGAATAGCTCTAACCTTGGTATTTGGATCCATTATAAATACGGCTCTCACCGCTTGGGTGGTGGAAGCATTTGGTTGAACCATTCCAAATTTTTTAGCCACTTCCATTTTTATATCTTCAATGACAGGGAACATTACTTCTATATTCTTCATTCCCTTATAGACAATTTTTTCTTTAATTGTTCGGAGCCATGCGATATGGGCATAAATACTATCAATAGACAACCCTATTAATTCACAATTAAGTGTCCGAAAATCTTCTTGCATTGATGCAAAAGTCATGAATTCTGTTGTACATACAGGGGTAAAATCTGCGGGATGACTAAATAATATTACCCATTTTCCTTCATAATCTGCAGGATAATTTATTTCCCCCATTGTTGTTTTTGCTTTAAATGATGGTGCAACATCACCTATCAAAGGCATACTAAATGATGGTTTTTCTTCTTTTTCTAGCATATATAATCATTTCTCCTATTTATTATCCATTTATTTAATAAATATTCACATAATCTTGAATTAAAAATATCAACTTTATAAAAAAACAAAAACTATCGTTATGTTATGAATAATTATTTAATAAAATGTAATAATAGATTTTATTTAGAAAATTATAAACTTCTTCATTATTGATAATAATATATCATTCGAATTATTTAATGGAAAATAAATGAAATTTCATAAAATTAATTCAAATAATACACATATTAAATATTAATAATTGAAATTCTACAAAAATAATGAATCAGATACTTAATAAATATCTGTTTGATGTACAGATGGAAGAAATAATTGGAATTGTAGTAAATATTTTATATTATTCATCTCACATATCAATAGCACTATATACCCAAGTATATGCCTTCTTCGTGCGCCCAATTATAATTTTAAGACATGAACAATACAATATAAATACTTTTAATTAATCAAATTCCTAATGCAAAAAGAGAAAAAATTAATTATTCCAAGAAAGAAGTTGATAACTAAAAATAATATAAAAATTTAACAAATTGAGCTCACAAATTATGAAAATGAAATAAATCTATTTCTTTAATTGTCTATTCGCATTTAAAAAGAGTTATCAATTTTTCATTTTTATAATTTTTCCATTAGGAAGCATATTATCTGGATGATAGATACCTTTCTCTTCTAATTGATACCTTTGGCATGCTTTATTTCCAATCAAACAATATTTTTCTTCCCATTCTTGAGATATTTTTCCTTCTTCAACGAAAATCTTAATTGGACAACAATTATACCATTTACAAATTTTAGTCAAAACCTTATTCTCCTTGTAGACAATATTTAATATTTAATTCTTTGAATATTATGTAATAATTTCTCCAATTTAAACTGAATTTAGGATCATTTTTTTCGATACCTTCTTCTGTTAATACAAAAAACCATAAATATTTGTTTGAGAATATTTTTTTTTATTAAATTCATTTCTCTATTATGTTAAATTTTAAAATTGAAGGAATTGGAGAAATAGAAATTCAAAACTTAGTTTTAGATATGAATGGAACCATTTGTTTAGATGGAAAATTAATTGAGGGAGTATTTCAACGTCTTGAAAAATTAAAGTCTATTTTAGAAATTTTCTTAATTTCTGCTGATACTTTTGGAACAGCAACAGATTTGGCTAAAGCTTTAAAAATTAATTTAATAAAATTAGATTTAGACTCTTCTGAAATAGAACAAAAAAAAAAATTCATTGATTCTCTTGATGTATCAAAGACAATAGCAATAGGAAATGGTCAAAATGATTCTGAAATGTTAAAAAAAGCACATATAGGAATTGGAATCATTGGGAAAGAAGGAATAATGATTGATAGCTTATTAAATGCAAAAGTAATTGTTACTTCACCGATTGATGCTTTAGACTTAATATTATTTCCAAAAAGACTAACAGCAACATTAAGACGATGATTTTGTGGCTTAAAATATAACATAAAAAAAAAATTTATAAAAAATATCTATTATTTTATAAGACTTAGAATTTTTTTTTTAGGTTTTTGGTTTTTTTTATCTTTTTCAGTTTCATTCTCATTCATTGTTTGATTTTAGTCTCCCGATTGAAATACAAATTGATGATTCGTTAGATTTTGAAAATTATGAGGAATTCCACCCAGATTTTATTTTATAAATAATTTTTCAGGAACATTCACTATCATTTTCAAAAAATTCATCCTTTTTTTTATAATTCTACAAAAATAATGAAAACTAACTTTGCTTTAATTAAGTTCTTTCTTGAGATTTCTGAGTAAAAACATATACAACATGTAAAAAAAACAAATTATATATGACATAAATGAAATTCGACAAAATTATGACAAAAAATCTATAACTATATATTAATGTAAAAAATTTACTTAGAATTTGATTTTATTTTTTTGAGTAGAATATAATATTACACTTCCCACCACAAATATCAATCCAATTATAGGAAATGACTTAATATTTTGATCTGTTTTAAGCGAATATTTTTCAAGCATTTGTTTATAAAATAAGCCAGAGACAGTAGGAGTATAATTGTAATCTTTTAGAAGCGGAGGCCCGCATATTTTTGAGAAACACCAAGCAGTCCAATGAATATTGTGAACTTCAAAAAATTCTATTAATTCTTCACGATAATTATCCGTTTAGTGTTTTGATTCTTCATGGAGTAAATCATAATCAGGACTATCTTCATAAAATCCAAATTCGGTAGCAAAAACAGGATAGAAACTACTTAAGATTCCAAAGGAAGAATTCCAGGAGAAAAGAGCATTAGCTTCAGGATAAGGATGAGTAGAATAAACAATATTAGGGCGTTCGATTGGAGATAGATTCGCATATGTCAAATCATAGGCCCATTGTAATCCCCCTACCATACAAATAGAATCAGGATCATTTTCTCGAATAACATCAATTACGCTATGAACAAAGGTTTTCCAATCTTCCCAAGCAGCAGTATGAACATCATTCCACCCAGTTTCCATATTTGGATAAACAGGTTCGTTAAAAAGTTCATACATTACAACTACATTGTTATCGACGAAATGTTCAGAAATATTGTCCCAAAAGCTCAATATTTCAGTTTTATTTGTCATAAATGAATCCCATTCACTAGAATATTCTTCTGTAGGAGGAAATCCGATTGAATGAAAATCTAAATAAACATAAAGTTCCAGTTCATGACATAAATTTAATGTATCATCGAGAATTTTTAAGCATTTTGTAACACCATATGTTCTCCACGAACCAGGATGAATACTTAAGCGAATAATAGTTGCATTCCAATTTTTAATCTGAGAATAATATTCTTTTCCCCATTCATAACAATAACCCCCTTGTATTTCTGTTAGTTCATGCTGAATTATTGGATCTACTGCACATAATCCCCGAAATATTACTTGATTATCGGATTCATCTAAGATTTTATTTCCATTAATGTGAAATTTTTGAGGAAATTCTCCTTTAGGATTATGATATTCATCAATATTAGATGTTGCTTGAGATAGAATTATTATTTCAGATGAGATATTTCCAACTAAGTTCCCAAATAGGAGAATTAAAAAAATCAATCTGAAATTTAATTTCTTTATGAACATAATTATCGTTAAGATTTTTGCTAAATTAATTTATCGTCTATTTATTTTTATGATTTTTTTTTTTTAAAAATTCAACCACATTTTCAATAACTTTTTTTTTTTATATTTTGAAACTATAGATAATGATTGTTCCCAAATTCATGAATGGCACTTAAAATCTCTGTCTTATTGATCACTTATATACAATTTGTAGAAAGTTTATCTAAGAGCTAATCAAATTAATTCATCATTAATTTTCAATAATTGTTGAATATCTCTCTCCTTTTTTCACTTATCCTGATAATTGCACCAGAAATTACATCCATTTGTACAAAGGCGATTTATATGATTTAATTCAATCCATCTAATTAGCAAGCATTACAAAATTTACATTCAAAAACAGATGGGTTATCAGGGAAGTATTTTTCAATAATAAGTTGAACCATTTTTAATACTTTTTTGTGATCTCCTTTAACTAAAGTGGAAAGAGGGGTATAATTTATATCAAATTTAAAATTCTCAATATCAGCAATTACATTTTTCACAATTTCCTTAAAATTATCACGTGTAAACGGATAGTAACTCATTTCTACATTTATTTTCATTGTATTTCCACCTTCATGGCAATAAATGTGCCAATAATTGAATGCTTTTCACTAAAATTGCTCTCTTTTATAATTATTTCCTCATCTGATAGTTTCTCCATCTCCATAGGAGATAGAAAAACACATTGTTGAGAGCTAATTTCTACATTAGAAGCGACATTTTTAATTAAATCTGTTAATGTTTCTTCATTGTAAAAGGTTGCTTTGGATAAAATAGGATCATTTTCAGAAAATTTAGCAAGAGCTGAATCCGCATTAAGAACTCCAAAAATTATTATTCCTTTTCTATCCTTAAGACAAGAAATCGCATTTTTTATGGCCTTTTTAGGATTTTCTATAAATTCTAATGATGTAATAAATGCAACAACATCAAATGATTCTTCTAAAGAAAGTTCTTCCATATTTAATTGTTTAAAAGTTGGAGTGTTATCCAATGGATATGAATCTTTTTTTCTATTTGCTATTTTAAGCATTTCACCTGAAATATCTATTCCTAATACATCAAATCCTAACTTTGCAAAATAATAAGTCCAATGTCCTGTCCCACATCCAACCTCAACTAATTTATTAGTTTTATCACCTTTAATTGAAGACCACTTCTTTATTTGATTAAATATTGCGGCTTTTTCAACCTGATCAATCAATTTTCCTGAACGTTTTTCATAATAACTATCATATGAATCTGCTATTTCATTGTTTAAGAAAGGATTTGTCATATTATTTTTTCACACAATATTATTTTTCCTATAAAAGAAGTAATTCTCAAGGCTCTAAATATTTTATTATTTGGTTTTTAGTTGACATATTGGAATGGGTTAACATTTAATTATTTAAACCTCGTAGAATCTATGTATTAATTTAAATTGATGAATTTACCAACAAAAGATAAATTAAATCCATATTGTTTTAAAAAAAAAAAACTGAATTCTTTATTAAGATCATTCGGGTTTTTTGATTTACTAATCTGGTTCCTTTATTAATTCCGCATCCAAAAAGCATGAAGTGTATCATAAAGTAATCTACATTATTGCTTTCAATTACTTCTTTTTATAATTCAATGATTTGATATGGACATGACTCGGCAGCTTCTTTAATGCATGTTGAATTATCATTAATTATATATGCCACTCCATCTTTCATTTCTATGCCATCAGGACAAATTCTGGCACAAATTCCGCAACCTGCACATTCTTCTTGATTTATTTTCAATTTAAAATAACTCCCTTTCGTTCTTTTTTTTCATATTCTTCTATAATTTCATTGATATTTTCTTTTATGATAGAGATTGAATTATCAATCATTAATTCTCTGGTTACTGCAGGAACATATTTATTTTTCAAACGTTGAAAATTTGCGCCAAACATTTTTCCTAAAATAACATCAACTCCTTTTAAAACCGAACCTACAGATTTTGCTTTTTTAGGATCTCCATGAATTCTTGTTTCATCTTCTTCAATTTTTATATTAATTCTTGTTTCAAAATATTTCATTTCTCCATCAGAATAAGACCAAATTTGGAAATATTTCGACATTCCAAAATGATCATCCGCTTTAATTGTTCGTTCGTCGTCTGTTCCAATTGCAAATATAAGTGTTCCTTGAACATCTTCAATAGCGTGTTGTGGACAATTATTTATACAAATTAAACATTTTATACATTTCATATCATCTACTACTGCTAAACCATTCCTAATATCAACTTGAATTGCTCCATTGGGACACATTTTTTCACATATTCCGCATCCTACACACCTATTTTTACTGATGTTTAACATTGCATTTATTCCTTACAATTTTATTTGTTGTGTAGAAATTTTTTTTCTCCTGCTTTGATTTCAACATCCAACCAATTCTCAGGTGGAACAAAAGGACATGCATAATTCTCACTATAGGCACACCATGGATTGTATCCAACATTGAAATCTAAAATCCACTTTTCATCTTTATTTTGCTTTTCAATATCAAGATCTAAATATCTCCCTGCCCCATAGGTTTCCTTACCGCTTGTTTTATCACGATAGGGTATAAATAATCGCTGTTCTTCAGGATCATTTTTATATGCTTGAATTATGCAATCTTTATTATTTATTTTGCAATGAAATTCACCCCATCGGATTAAATTACGAACATTTCCTTTTGTATCTCCAATCTTTATATTTAACTTGTCTTCATGATCATGTAATTTTAGATCAAATCTATAATTTATATTTGGAGGGAAATATTCTAGTCCTTTAAATTGTGATAATTCAGAAATAGCAATTGG
>CAYPTZ010000154.1:0-7570 GCA_964413395.1 uncultured archaeon
TTATACATTATTTACAACTTATTTTTTTGGATTTATTGGTCAAATTGGGTTAATGCAACATGCTATTCCTTTGATTCTTTCAATGATTTTAAGTTTAAATTATCTAATACTAATTTGTGTTTATAGTCCTACCTATTTTTCAGTAATAATGAACATTGTTGTTTTAATTTATGAAATAATTGCTTTATTCATAATAATTCCATATTATGGGCATTATTTCGCAGTTATATGGGTTTTTTTGCCAGTATTATTTCTTTTTATTAGGTTTTTTCCATTTTTAGAAAAAAAAAGAGTGATTTTTAATGGAGAATTAAAAATCCAGAATATTTATACCCTTAAATTCAATTTTATATTACTATTAATCGCATTGGTTGAAGGATTTCTCCAATATCGAGGTTATTCTCTCATAATATGGACTTGAGAATATGTTCCCATAATATTATAAGCATAAAAAAATTTCTTAATACATGGATCCAGACTCTGATACCATTACAAATGACTCTGAAGTGCTTTTTGCACCTCGTATGAAACCAAATATTCCAAAAAAAATTAATCATATGCGAACTTTATTAATTGGTTTAGCTTTTCTTTCAGCACAAGCATCATGGGCTTATTATAATATGATGATGCCGATATTTTTGGGTCGATATTTCTCTGATTTTTCATATGCTTTCATCAGCGTCGATACTTTAACAGGGATTATTATGGTTGTTGATAATTTAGTTGCGGTTTTAGCACTACCTTATTTTGGAGTATTATCTGATCATACCAAATCGAAACATGGAAGAAGGATGCCATATATTTTAATTGGATGTACATTAGGTTCATTACTATTCTCTGCTATCCCGTATATGGATATTATATATCTGCTTTTTGCAGTAATAGTTTTCTTTAATTTATCCATGGCATTTTATCGTACTGCTTGTATTTCTCTTATGCCTGATTTGACGGATCCTGTCGTTAGAAGCACGGGGAATTCAATTATTCAAATAATGGGGGCAATTGGATACATATTAGGGTTTTTAGCACCTATATTAATGGAGTTAATCTATGCCCCTTTAAAAAAAAGTGCCACAACAGACAAAGAACTACAAATATATGATGATTTAGTTACCGCAGGTGGTTTTCATTTCATTAGTGCAATAATGCTAATATCATTAATTATTTTATACTTTACAATTCGGGAAACGCCTACTGGAACGAAATTTTTGCAGATATCACGCAATATTATTGATATTGATCCAATTACCTTAGAATATAATGGGGAAATTGCAGATAAAAAAGTATCCCAACATAAAAAGAAAGATTATTTGATAATGATTTTTCGAAAAGAAAATCAAAAAGTGGCAATTCTCCTTTTAGCTATTTTTGCCAGTATGTTTGGTTTTAGTGCGATTGAAACATTTTATAGCAAATTCGCAACTATATATTTGGGTTGGTCGATATCTCAGGCTGCTTTAATTTTAATGATGGCTCCTATATCGCTAGTGATATTTGCTGTACCGGTTGGGCATTTCTCGGATAAAATTGGTAGAAAACGAGCATTCATGATTGGTTTAGTTGGAATTTCTATTTGTGTAGAAATAATGCACTATACTAAAAGTTATGATGAATCGGGGTTTTTAGTCTCCATTATAACAATTATTTTTATTGGAATATTCTTAGCAATGATTTCGATCAATGCTATCGTGCTAGTATGGCAATTCGCACCTGAAGGCAATATGGGGGCTTACACTGGGGCATATTATTTATTTGCTCAAACCGCCTCCATTTTAAGCCCTATCGTCATAGGTCTGCAATTTGATTTGTATGTCAAACTTTTTCCAGAGAATATGGAATTACATGGGATAGATTCGGGGTACCAATATCGATTGCTTTTTGTATTTGTATTGATCTGGCAGCTTATTGCCTTATTTTTACTTTCTAAAGTAAAAATTGATGAAACAACAAGTCTAAACAATAAAGAAGTGTCAAAAATCAGAAATCAAATGAATAATGATCAATAATTTAATTGTTTATTTTTTTGATCTTTTTTCTTCATTCGTTAATTATCTCAGTTTTGAGATTGTCAACATTTGATTTTTTTTTTCTCGCTCTTAGCGATGTAATTTTGTTTCTAGAAAAAAAAACAAAAGCAAATCCCATGAATGAATGCTTGCTTAAGAATTCACAGTATTATAATTTGATTATTATCACATTAATATGATCAAAAAAATATAGACTTAGTCCATAATGGGGGCGTTATGCCCCCTGGCTAAGGTTTTTTTTTCTTAACTTGCTATTTTTTTTTTTATTAAAAACCGAATTATTAAATTTCATCTTAAATAAGAAAAATTATGAGTACAACTTTGGATCAATTAATTGATGATCTTGGAGGAATCGGAATGGTTCTTCTGATGATTTTGATAATTATTGTAATAATGACTTTTGCTTTAAGTGTTGGAGTAAATGCCGTTAAAGGTGAAAATACTAGTTTAGCTGAAATCTTCACGACAGGAGTGTTAATGATTGCTCTTTTCCTCATAATTACATTTGGTATACGTTTAGCAGCACCTCAATATGCCTTAATAGGCTCAATAGTAGCGTTTATTATTGGTTTATTTATCCTGCAAGCAAGACATGATACTACGTTATTTGGCGCTTTTGGGGCAATATGTATTTATATTGTTGTCTTAATTATTATTGTTTTCTTATTGGGGTTAATATTTGGCGGAGAATTGACTTCATATTGGAATATTATATATTCACCCTAATTTTTTTTTAGCTCTATACATTGATTCTTAAGTTAGATAGGTTGAATTAAAAGATTTAAATTTTAATAGATTTAAATAATAAATATGTCTCAACAAATTATTGAAGATTTTTTAACTTAAATTATTGCTTTAGGCTTTCTAATAATATTAGGTATTGTTCTGATCATCATTATCTCTATAGTATTAGCAATGTGGGCAACAATTAAAATTATTAATGGTGATCATGATTCTTTTGGTGATGCTATTTTATCAACAATACTTTTAATTGCTGTAAATCTTGGTGTTACCATTCTTGGAGGATATTTACTAGGTGACACCGGAATTTTAATAACTTCATGTATTGCATTCTTAGCAGCTGCTTACATGATGTCTGCAAGGCATAATGTTAATTATGGATTGGGGATTGTATCTATAATTGTCTTTTGGATTATGATATTTCTGATTTCTTTATTGATTATGGTAGTATTTTTAGGTGGAATTAGCGCTGTTATTTAATCTTTTTTTTTTGTGATTTCAAATGGAACAACAACCGAGAATTTTTTCAAAAATCCAAATTATTTGGATAAGAATGAAACCAATAATTTTCTCTCATCATCCAAATTGTCCCAAATATGAAAATGATATTTATAGAATTAAAAACATACGATTTTGTACAGGATGTTTCCTTGCTTACCCTATTATGCAAATTTTTTTATCGATCTTGTTAGTAGAATCAATTTTTAGTAGTTTTCAACAAAAAGACTTATTTCAGATTGGTTGCTTCTGTGCTTTTGGTTACATATTCTTAAAGTTACCTTTTGCAAATAGAAAATCCTTGCAATATTTCTCCAAGATCTTGGTCGGAATAGGAGGGGCATTTATTCTTGCTTCTTATCATAAATTACCATGGGATGATGAAAGTATTAAGTTTCTAAGATTTTTTACATTATTTATTGTTGTTAATCTACACATCATTACTCGAGGATTGGCATTTTATCGAATCTGTAATAAATGTGAATATAAATTTAAATGGGAGACCTGTCCAGGGATGAAAGAATGTTTCATTGATAAAAATATTGATAACATTGAGAATAAAATAGAACAAAATGATGAAATTTCCAATGAAAATTTATTTTAAATCGATTTAAATTCAATTTTTGAATGTAATTCTATATTATTATAACTAATTCCAATAAAAATATGTCCAAAAAAAGTGGAATTGAAGGAATTAAGTGTATTTCATGGTATATTGGTTTTTATATTAGTTCTTTCTTCATTAGCTCATGAAAAACTCAAGTAAAATAGTTAGATATTATGATAATATTGGGAACGGAAGAATTTCTATTCCTAAAAGGCAGGATAATTATAAAAAATTTTGGACATCGGTATATGGGGATGAAATATCATAGTTTTAGTAAAATAGTGAAAATTTTTTTTTTTAACAAGAAAAGAATGTTTTTTTTATTTTATTTTCTACCTACAATTCAAGTGTTAATATTTCTAATACATCTTTTAGGCTATTTATCAGTGCCTCAAAAGAGAGATATCGGTCTTTAGGTTGATATTGAGTGCATTTTTCTACAACTGAATTTATTCCAATTGGAGAATTAAGAAAAACTTCACTTGGAGATAAAATATAATCTGTTGATAATAAATCATTATTTCTTGTTATACCTCCAGTAAAAGCATAATACATTATTGTTCCCATATTATATATGTCTGTTTGAGGAAGAGGTGGTTTTTCTTCCATAATTTCAGGTGCAGAGAAACCAGGTGTAAAAAGATATGTTCCTTTACCTTGCATTTCCTCAATATATGGGGGAATATCATAAATATCTGCAGGATCATAATTTCTGGCAGCACCCCAATCAATAATGATTGGTAGAATTTTTTCACCAACCTCTTCTTTTGATATTATAAAATTTGATATCGTGAAATCTCGATGAATTATTCCATGTTCTGCGCAATATTTTAAATTTTCACAAAGAGGTATAAAAATATTTTTTATTAAATAAACATAATAATTATTTCCAAGGGGTGGATTTTTATTCCATTCATTATACCATTGACTAAATTCGGCTCCCTCAATAAAATTAGTTATTATTATATATTTTGGATCATCTAAATCTCGTTTATCTGCTAAACTATCCAATAATTTAAGAGAGTGAACTGAATACGCTGAAGTTATATCGATGAATGCTATTTCACGTCTCCAATAGGCCTCAACTTGTTGGTTATCTTCAAAATCAGAATTCCTTAGGACTTTAATTATTACTTTTTTAGAATCTCTGTATCGAAATCCCAAATACAGCTCTGAAAATCCCCCAGAAATATAAAAACTTTCAATTTTAAATTTAGATTTTAGTCCAATTTTACTTCCAGGTATAAGCAATTTTGAAGACATATGATATGTATCCTGAAATTATTGTTGTGTTTATTCAAGATTATGATTTCATAAGGATGAATCCTTTAATCTTAATAATAAAATCTAAAAAAAAAAGTATGAGGATATTAGCATTATTTCGAGTTTAGTTTAAATAATATACTTCCACTGGAAATATAGAAGATTTCTTTCTTCTTTAAAACAATTGTGTGATAATATTCTGCTAATCCTAAAAATCCACGAATAACACTTTCATCTTCTTCAAAAGTAAAAACCACACTTGAGCCATATTTTGCTTCGGAAATTACTGCTGTACTATACACTCTTTCATCAACTAATGGGATTTTTAACTCTTGAACGATCTCATAAACTCGTTTAATAAATAATTCCTTTTTTGCCATAATATATTCACTTTTTTTTTTTAGGTTTTGAATAAAATAAGTATGAATAACCTTAATTTTCTTTCATCAAAAAAACCTATTTTAATATTAATAATTTATACTTTCTTTTATTAAAATACTTTCTTCCGATAGTTTCCTTATTACTGAAAAACGTGTTTTATAAAGAATGAGAAAATATCATATAAATTTCAGATAGTATATACTTATTTGTTATTGAACTAAATAAAATTCATGTCAAAATCATCATACCTTGAACGAGCACTGACAAATTTTATTCGAGATAAAGTGCTTGGTGGATTTAAAACTTTAGTTAGAAAAGATCTATTACCGTTTACTATAGCTCTTTTCATCTCACTAGGTTTAAGTGCTTCTGCTGTTATTGTTCATACAATAAGGCCTGGTTTAATTGATGAATTATTAGTAAAACAATTCATTCTATTAGGTTTTTTAATCGCTACGACATTTGTTGTCTTTGGTTTATTTTCATCTATATGGAAAAATTATGGTTTTCAATTGTTGGTTGTATATATTGGAATCACGTTAAGTATTGTCATTGTTTTTGTAATTAATCCTGGAATAACTGAGAATACTGTTATTGATGTAATAAAAATGCTTTTCTTAGTAATTTGGGTGATAGTGTCTTCTTATTCTATGTTCTTTATCATATTTTATTTATTCACAGGTTTAGAAGGAAAACTTATCACTTCAGGTAAATCTGATGATCATGTGTTTTTGTTAGGCTTAATTCGTATTATTTCAATTGCGTCAATAATTCTTGGAATTAGATTGATCCTCCAAGATTCACCAATTTCATTAGAAAATATTCTAATTGGAGGTTTAGTAATCATTGGAAATCTAATATTCTTAGTTTTTGGATATATGTCTCCTAAAAATAATGGAACGTGTAATTTTATTACTATTATTGGAATTTTTAATATTTATAATACATATCATCTTTCTGCAGCGATAAATCCCGCAACTAGTGCAGGAAATGTGTTTACAGAATTTACGATTTTAATTTTTACGGCATTTTATTATATTTCAAGTAAAACCAATAAAATTTCAGGAATGGATGATGATAGGCTTCAAAAAGTTGAAGAAGGGAGAACTGTTTTTTTTCAACAAAGAATATTATTAGGAGAAAAGAGTAAAAAAGTATTTGGTGAACTTGCCTTAATATTAATGTCAATTGGTCTTGCATTTGGATACTCTTTAATTATATTGAATGTCATTATTGATGATAGATTACCCTTTGTTGGAGAAGTTTTTTCAACCGATTTAGGTTTTGCAGTGGTTATTCATAGATTATATGTAGTTGTAAGTTTTATAATTATGATATTTATGATTATATTATTTTCTTTTTCTCCCGGATTTCGAGAATTTTCAACAAATAAATATAATTTCAAGCAAGGAGTTAAAATAATAGAAGATAAAGTTGCAGTATGGGGGAAAAAAATCGGCAACAAATTATTTGGCTTTGTTAGAAGAGATAAAAGCGAAAAAAAGGATAAAAAAGATAAAAAGGATTAATTTTTTTCAAATATATTTTTATATTACTTTTTTTTATAATTCTCAATGTTATGGGGATGATACCTTTGTTGAATAGCAAAAATGATTAAGATTTTTTTGAGAAAATGGAAATTTCAAAACTTTTTGATGAAAATATTGCCTATGGTGATAAACAAAAAATTGAAACGAATGAACAAAAAGAGCCAGTTTCAGATTTTATGCAAAATATGTTCGATGTACCTGCTAATGTTGGGGTAGAACAAAAGAATAATAATAAAATTATAAATAATGTTTCTAATCAATCTACTCCAATAAAAAGAAATAAAGCTTTAAACAATATGCTACATCGAATCCAGACAAGAAATATGGCTAATATTCAAAAATCTAATAAAAAAGATGGCATAATCAACGGTCAAAGTGCATTTAATCATAAATCTACTCCGTTTTCAAATGAAGAAGATATTGCAGAAAATAATTTTTCCTTACAACAATTTTCTTCAAATTTTCAATTACATAATAATTCAAATTTACCAATTAATCATAAC
>CAYPTZ010000155.1:0-7513 GCA_964413395.1 uncultured archaeon
TATGTAAAATGCAATAACTTAAATCTATACTTATTTATGCATGAAAAAATTTATTATACTTAAAAATAATATTCAAGACATTTTAAAATTGATTGAAAAGGAATTATAGTTTAAGATTAGAACATTAAAAAAAAAAGCTATCCAAGATTTAAAGACAAAATAAAGAATAAAGGGTTATGTGAATAAATATATATTAGATTTGAAATTATTAAATTCTTGATTTTTTTCAACTTTAAAAACAAGATGCAAATTCATATGATTTTACATTAGATGAATTTATACAATCAAAAAGATATCATGATGATTTATGAAAGAGAAAAAAAGAATTTCATTTATGAAAAAATACACTAAAAATGAGCTAAATGTAATTATTTTGGTGTTATTATTATTACTTCTTTATACAAGTTCCCTCAATACTCTTATTCCTTCATATTCAGCTATCATTACAGATTTTAACGTCACAGATTCAATTATCTATTTACCAGATTCATTATCAGTTTTAATTAGTGCTTTTATGATGGTGCTGTGGGGATATTTTACTGATAGGATGGATCGAAATAAAGTAATTATCGGAGGCACCTTCCTTTCAGTTATTGGTTTTGTTTTTACTGCATTCTCTAATACTTTTTTTCAATTATTATTTGCGCGAATAATTACAGGGGCAGGTTTGGGATTTGCAATTCCTGTTGCTTATTCTGTTTTAAGTGATATAATTTCTTCAAAAGAAAGATCTGGATTATTTGGTTTTTTAGCAATATTTTCTGCAATATCAAATGGAGTTGGACAATTTTTATCTGCATTTCTAGGTCCTCTTGATATTCTTGTATCATCAGGATTAATTGATTATGGTTGGCAATTTCCATTCTTTATTCTTGCAATACTTGCAATTATAACTTTAATTATGCTATTTTCTGTTAAATTACCAGAAATGGGTTCAAAAGAAGATAGTTTAGCTGAAATAAATGAATTTGAGGATATGGAATATGGCTATAAAATTAACCAGAAAGAACTTGTGAAAATGCTAAAAAAGAAGTCAAATAAATATTTGATACTAAATGGTTTTTTTTCAATAGTTCCTGCAACAATTATTGTCTTTTCTTTAATCACAACATTTGCACATTCTTCTGATGGAATGCTTGCTGTACTTCCAGATGAAATCAGAACGCAAGTTGCAGCGATTATGGCTGCCATGACGAGTATGGGCTATATGATTGGAAGTATTGTCTTAGCCAAACTTGGAGATGTTGCATACACTAAACGACGGAAATACCGGGCTTATTTGGCCTTAATTTGCAATATTATTACCATACCCTTAGTAATCCTCATGATATTTTATTTAAGGCCTATAACATTAGAAAGATTATCCATAAATTTTCCAGAGGTAATTGCCGCTGAAGATCAAATGAAATACATTTTTGATACCTTAGGGGCTATCTTTTCTGCTTATCCTACTTATATTGCTTACATGATTTTGGCGTTTATGGGAACGTTCTTTTCTGCAGGAATGGTTACAAATAAAAATGCCGTTATGATTGATGTCAATTTACCAGAACATAGAGGTACTGCAACTTCCTTTTTTCAATTAACTGAACAGATTGGAAAAAGTGTTACTTTAATGTTAGCAGGAGGTTTACTTATATGGTTTGGAAGTTATCGGGCAGTATTATTAGTTAGTTTTATATTTTGGATTCCTTCTGCAATATTTTGGTATTTATCTGCAAAAAGTGTAGAAAAAGATAGTTTTTATAAAGACTTAATCCTACGAGAGAGGGCACAGATCACCTTTTTTGAATACTTCTTTGATGTTGAAATTGCTATTGATGAGGGTATTCAGCTAATTCAAGATGCAAAAGATAAAATTGTACTAAAACCTAAAAAAGCCGCTAATATCATTGAAAATGCAATTAATAAATTTATATGGACGGTAGCTAAGGCACATCAAAAATCTTTAGAATCACTTGAACGAAGAGCCAGAGATCTATTAACTAAATCTATTGATTATCATGAATCATTAGTAAAAACATTAAAAAAGCCTTCTTATCAACTTTTACAAGAATTATATATGAAAATAGATGCTGAATGGGAAGAGAGTGATTTTGGTAATATTGAAATTTTGTATGATAGTGCATATTTGAAAGTATGTGAAGCTAGAGTAAAACGGTTTTATAATCCTGTTCAATGTGTTAAAATATTAGAAAAATCTATCTCCATTTATGATAGAGTAATAAGACTATCAACTGACCGTATTTTAGATGAAGGGGTCAAAAAATTAAATGATAATGAGAAAAAACTGCAAGAACGAATTACAAAATTATTAGTTGAAGCTCAAAAATCAATTTCAAATACCATCATCTTAAAACAAAAAATAGGGGCAATTGTCGATGCAGTTATAAAAGAAGGCATTGAAAAAGCAGATTTCATGGATTTAATAAAAATTACTGATGAATATGGTGTAAAATTACAAGATATTATTGCTGATACCTTTGAAAAACGTGTTTCTCGAAAAATAATTAAAATTATTGATAAAATTGATAATATCTTTAAGGCTTACGATTTATGGCAATCTAATGAATAAAATATTTTTTATGGAATTTTCATTTTAACTAAAATCTAAATAATATTTAGTATTTTCTTTGAATAAGAATGGAAATTTCTTTAAGTCAAAAATGCTCTTTTTGTAATTCAATTTTACATGATATATATAGATTTCAAAAAAGAAATTGTCCAAATTATAAGTGTAAAAGTCACTTTTTCGTGATAGGAAATCAAGTTTATATTCCAAAAAGGCAAGAATTAGGATTTGGTAAAATAATTGATATAATTCCTATTGAAAATAAAGAAAAATCTGTCGTTCACACAAAATATCGATATTTGATCGAATTTAAGGCATACATTGAAAAATCTCTATATTTAGATGAAATTTCACATTATCTATGGGATATTGACGATAAAATAACAACTAATTTTGGATCTGGAACAATAATCAAGCGTAATTTACATGAATCTTATGGGATCATTTCTTATTCCATTTTAACTTCAGATAGTCAGAAATTAACACTAAAAGAAACTGATATTTTAGATCAGATAAATGATCCATTAACTGAATATTTTAAAGGAAATCTAAGCAATTCAAACCAATTTTTACTAAGATTATGGGGTTATCAGATTCATAATCTATATACTAGTAATTTATTAAAAATAATCACTCATTCTCGTTTGTCTTTACTCCCTCATCAAATTTCTGTTGCTCATCATTTATTGGAAGAAATTAAAGCCAGATACATATTAGCTGATGAAGTTGGGTTAGGAAAAACTATTGAAGCGGGAATTTACATAAAGGAAATGATAGCTAGAAATTTAGCATCACGAATATTGGTTATTACTCCTGCCTCAATCACAGGTCAATGGGAATTTGAATTAAAAAATAAATTTAATCTTGATTTCACCAGATTAAGCTCAAAATTGATGAAAAAAATCAATGTTGATTATAACTCTGGCACATTTGTAAATAATAAAAATGGTGAATCTTATAAATTATGTACAGTAACTTTGCAATATGCAAGATTACGTCAATGTGCTAATATCTTAAATAAAATTGAATGGGATATTATAATCTTTGATGAAGCACATCATTTGCGAAGATATCTTTCATCTCAAAGTAAAGAACAATATAGAACAACTTTAGCTTATGAACTAGCTCAAAATTTATCCCAAAAAACATCTAATTTGTTATTATTAACTGCAACTCCTATTCAATTACATTCTTTTGATTTATATTCGTTAATTGCTTTATTAAATCCATTTGAATTTCCTACTTTTGAAGCTTTTGAAGCATCAAGAAAAGAAATCCCCTTTTTAAATTTGTTAGTGAAAAATTTACACAATTTTAAACGCCTCAATTCTTATGAACGAAAAGCTCTAATCCCACAATTACAATATTATGGGATAACTCAGTCAGAATCAGAATTAGAGGCAAAAATACAATTTCAGCAAAACAGAATGAAATTAATTAAGGAATTAGAAAAAAAACATTTCTTAAGTCGTTATATCATAAGAAATAGAAGAAGAATTGTATTTCCAAATCATCCTATCAAACGGATTCCTAAAATAATTAATATTAAATTATCTGAGAAAGAATTTGCAGTTTATAATAAAATTCATCTTTATTTAGCTAAAATTTATTCTCAAAATTTTGAATCGGGCCCAAAGGGAATTGGTTTTGTTATGGTTATTTTACAAAAATTATTAACTAGCTCTGTTCCTGCCATTTTAAAAAGTTTAAAAAATCGAATTTCATATTTAGAAAAAAATAAAGATATTCTCTTAAAATTAAGTACTGAACAAGAATTTCAAAGAGAATTTACTGAAGATGAATCGAGTTTAGATTTAGCCTGGGGTTTGGATGATTTAGATTTAGAAGATAGAATGACAATTCAATCTAGAAAAAGAAAAATATCTCAAACTAAAAAATCTAAACTTGATATAAATACCCATATTACAATATTAAAAGAATTTGTAAAGGACCTTCAATCTTTAATTCTTGATTCAAAAGCTTCAAAGTTACTTGAAATAACCTCTGAAATATTAAATGAGAATCCAAATGAAAAAATAATCATTTTCACTCAATTCAAACAAACTCTTTTTTATTTAAAAAAGAAAATTGAAGAAAATGGCTATAAAGTCTCCGAGTTTCATGGAGATCTCAGTGAATCTCAAAAAAAAGAATCAGTTACTGAATTTAAATATAAGAAGCACATTTTATTATCAACAGAAATTGGAGGGGAAGGTAGAAATTTTCAATTCTGCCATATTCTAATTAATTATGATCTTCCTTGGAATCCTATGAAATTAGAACAGAGAATTGGAAGATTAGATAGATTTGGCCAAACCAAAGATATTTTCATCTATAATTTTTTTATACAAGATACTGTTGAGTCGAATATTATAACTGCCATTGCCGAGAGAATTCATTTGTTTGAAGAATCAATTGGGGCTCTTGAGCCGATATTAGGGACATTTGAAGGGAAAATAACCAATTTAGTTCTAAAAAAGGATTCAATCCCTGTGAAATTTCGATTTGATGAATTACTTTCAAAAACTACAAATCAAATTGAGCAAGTATATGATAAGTTGGAAGATTTGATCTTAGATAAACGATCTTTTCAATTTGATTACATTTCTGAAGATTTAAATAGAAATGATCTTTTAACGGGTATAGATATATTTGCTTTCATTATCAAATTTTCATCACTCATCACTTTAGATGGTAATTTTCGTAAAGCTTATCCTGATTTTAATTTTTCAGTTAATTTATCATCTCTTGAAAAAAGAATTGGGATTTGGCAATTTAATTTATCCGAATCTTTACGGCAATTTTTTAGAATTCCTCAGAAAAACTATAAAGGAACATTTGATATTGATTTAGCGAGAAAACAAGAAGAGTTTGATTTTTTTTCAATAGGTCATCCCCTTATTATGAAATTTGTTGATTGGGCAATAAGTGATAATCTCAATGGTTTTTGTTCAGAATTTCAGATGGATTTAAAAAAATTTAAAGAATTTTTCACTGATCCTTATGGAGTAAAAATGGATAAGGAAGAACAAGAAATTCTTGCAAATGTTCTTGAAAAAAAAAAAAAATTACATTTATATATTTTTGAAATTGAATTTTTTGGGATAGTAGTTGAAAAAAATGTTGTTCCTGTGATCCTAACTTCAGATAATAAAGAATTACCCATGCTTGCAAAATTTATCTATAGACCTCATAATTTCCAAAAAATTATAATTTCTAATGACCAAAATCTTGACTTAAATATGCACCTTAAATCAATAGATAAAAAAACTATTACCAATGATAATTATGAATTTTGTGAAAATTTAAAAAAATCACTTATAATTGCTAAGCAAGCAACTAAAAAATGGATAAATTTGCGTGTTAAAATAATTACTGAATTGAATAAAAAACGCTATATTCTTCAAAAAGCAAAAACAATTAAAAATGCAGAGCATCAGAAAAATTTTGCACTCAATCAAATTAAAAATGCAGAGCTTTCACTACGGGCAAAGAAATTAAAATTACCCACACAACGTCAAATGGATAATCTTGAAAAAATAAATGATCTCCAAAAAAAAAAGAAAAGATTGCAAGATTTTGAAAAAAGAAGAAATGATGTGAAATATTATGAATCAGAAATCAATCGTTGGAATAAAATTCTTGAAAATCTTGAATTTGATGTTCCTTCTCGTTTAACTCGGTTGAAAAAGCATCGAAAATTAAGGGTTAATGCAAATATGTTAGCTTTTGCAATAATAAATATTAAATAATGGGAAGAAATTTCTATAAAATCTTATTTAGTACAAGTTTAATTTTGAATTGGTCGAATTCTATTCCAATTAGGGCCTAAATTCATATCTAATTCATCGATTTTCAAAAAATCAATCTGTTTAACAAGTTGATCTAATGAGATTTCACCATTATTATATCTTTGAGCTAATATTGGAAATAAATAGGTAGGTGTAAATTTATGGAATCCTAATTCAAAATTTAAATAAATTTTATCTTCTTGAACAAAAATAAAATCTTCTTTTTCTAAATCATCTAATAATTGTTGGTTATTTTTTAAAATAGTTAAGGCAATCTCATAATGCATTCCTTCTATGATGTCTTCATTTAAAAGAGCAAATAACGCTTTTACTCCTGCTTCTTGGTACAATTTGAGAATTCTTGGAAAGTCGGTTTCCTTTAAAATTTTTGGTGTTTTTATCTCGTTTAGTATTTTATTGACTAAAATATCATTTTTTGGATTTATTTTAGGTGGTATATATGAACAAAATACATCTTCTAGTAAAAAAATGCTATCATCAGTTCCTGGGACTTTTTCAATTTGGAGAAGTCCTAATCTGATGAATGGAGTTAAAAAAAGATCAATATTTAAATTACCATACCCAAAAGTGGATTCAAGAGTCGTTTGCAATTGACTCTTAGAAATAATTCCTTGTCTTAGAATTGTAAATATATCAATTTTAGTTTTATCCTCGAATAAACGTAGAAATTGTTGTTCTTCATCTAAATCAGAGTAATTTTTTATCGTCCGATAAGTCTCAGATAAGATATGGTTAAAATGCGGTTCGTTAAAATTATTAATCAGATCATCTGAGATATTATGGAGTATTTCACGAAAAATTCTTTCATCAGTTTCGTAATCTAATTCAAGAACAATGAAATAAATTTTATTTGTGATTTTTAATCGTTTAATAGTAGAACAATATCTCTTTTTTTCGATATTATCATCAAAGGAAATAAAATTAGAGTCTGAAGTCGTTTCATGTTGAGCCCAGATTTTTAAAAGAATCTCTTTACGGGGAAATTCCTTCTCTGGAGGAAATTGTATCAAGGCCCTTGGGCCCATTTGCATATCCCAGTTTACGAGTATCAGACGTTTAATAAAATATTCACCGATTAAAGTACGTATTATAAGGCTTAAATAATTTTTTAAAGTTAGAAAAATAAAAA
>CAYPTZ010000156.1:0-7492 GCA_964413395.1 uncultured archaeon
TTATATTGTACATAATTTGTACAGTACAATATTCGTAATGTAAAAATTTCTATACAATCTGTATTAAAAGAAAACCCACAAAAATCAAACCAAATAAGCGTTTTTAAAATGAAAAAACACAAAATTTTAGGAATTATGTCTTTCTGTATTATTTTATTTTCAATATTTAATTTTCCGAATCTAAATTCTCAATATTTGGAAATAGAAAATATAAAAAGTTCAACCACACCCAAGTCTTCAAATGAAATTAATCTAAATTCTTCAAGTGTCTCAAATTTTTTTGATGATTTCGTTCCAACTTATATTAATGAAATGAATATGGCAGGAATGACAATTTCTGCAGTCCAAAATGATACAATTCTCTTTTCTAAAGGTTATGGTTATGCTAATATTGAACAAAATAAATTAGTAGATTCAAATAGAACACTTTTTAGAATTGCTTCTATTTCAAAAGTGATTACTATGATTGGAATTATGCAGTTAGTGGAACAAGGCCTTATAGATCTTCATGTGGATTTAAATAGTTATCTAAGTAGTTTTCAAATACCAGAAACCTTTTCTGAACCAATTACATTATATCATCTTTTGACGCACTCTACAGGTTTTGAAGATATTCCAATGATGATTTACAAAGATTCTGATGGTATTCCATTATCACTTGAAGAAATATGCAAAATTAATCTTCCAAAACGTATTAGACCTCCTGGTTCCATCTTATCTTATTCAAGTTATACTATTACTTTTGTTGGGTTCCTTATTGAAGCAATAACTAGCCAAGCTTTTGAAAAATACATAAATGAACATATTTTTATTCCCTTAGGAATGAATTCTTCCACTTTTATTCAACCAATACCTAGTCATTTAGAAGAAAATTTGGCTCAAGGGTATGCTTATAAAGATGGGAATTTTTATCCTAAAAAATCTCCAATATCTTCTAACCGACCTGCTGGTGCCGTCTCTTCTACAGCCCTAGATCTGGGAAAATTTATGTTAGCAATTCTTAATAATGGTACATATAATGGAATTGAACTTCTAAAGAGTGAGACCATTGACCTAATTCTATCCAAACAAATTAGCTATTTTCCTGAAATGCCAAGTGTATGTTTTACATTTTGGGAAGATTATTCCTATGGTCAAAGAATTCTTATTCATACTGGAGATAGAAACTACTTTCACTCAAAAATGATGCTATTTCCAGAATTAAATTTTGGTTTATTTTTTTCCTTTAATACATGGGATCAAGATAAGTACTCTACTGCTGAAATCGCTACAGCTTATAAATTACAATGGGATTTTGGACAAAAATTTCTAGAGTATTTCTTTTCTAATGAATCTACAATAATTTCATCAAATTCAATAAATGGAGGAGAATCTCGTCTTAAGGAAGTTGTAGGAACTTATCGAATTACTGTATTTCCATTTGACAATATAGGTAAAAGTCTGTTTTTATTTGCTTATAGTAATAGTGTATTTAAATTAACTGCAAATGAAAATAGAACATTAAATTTTAATGGTATTACATTAATTGAGACATCGCCTTATATATATCAGAGTTTTGATGGGCAATATCTAATTGGTTTTATCAAGGATGAAAATGGAAAAATTGCATATGCACAACAAAATATTCACCCTACTTTTCTATTAGAAAAACTTGCATGGCATGAAACGCCTAAATTTCAATACATCCTCCTTTTTATGATATTGATGGTTTTTATATTATCATTAATATATTGGATGTCAAGTTTCATTTATCGGAAATTCACAAAAAAACCTAGGCAAATCACTCTTATACGAAAATCTCAAACACTTGGTATGGTTGTAAGCATTTTTGGAATCTTTACACTTTTCATGAATGTAGTATATTGGTTATTTTTATTTGATTATGACGAATCATCAGCAAAAACTGCCAAATTTTTAATGATACTACCCATTTTAAGTATTTTTTTAGTAGGATTCTTAATTTATTATAGTATTTGTCTTTGGAAAAAAAAAATTAAACCAGAAAATAAATCTACTTGGAATAATGGTGTAAATATTCACTATACCATTTTTACCATAATTCAAATATTTTTTATTTATTTCTTGAAATACTGGAATTTTTTTGGTTTTTAAAAAAGATATAGAATTCTCTTTTTTTTCTTTTTTCATTAATCACAATTTCATCTTAATTTCATATACCTATGAAATTTTATTCTATTGAAATGGCTATCTTACCTAAGGTTAAAAAAAAAAATTTCAATTTTAATAACTATATTTCATATGGTCTTTATTCTGATTATTAATCGTCCTTGAGCATTACGAAGGCCAAGATCAAGGTCACAATCCCTAAATCTTTAATCATAGGAAGGGATGCTATGATAATGAGAAGTTTTCCTGTTTTAAAATTGGATTCCAACATTAAAGCACCAACAATCAAAGTGATTCCTCCAACAATATAAAGAATCATCATTATTGTGGAGACTGTAGGGGTGATCCAATCACTTATGCCCATTGTTTCAAACAACCCTGACATAGCATCTAAAATAGACTCTATCATAAGGCCCATAATTATTGCTATACCACCTAAAACTAGAAAAATTTTCTTAGCCTTGTTAATTTTTTCTGGATCAGTCATAGTGATATTAAATTAGGGAAAAATATTTATAAATGTTTGTTTTTTTCCTAAATGGATAAATCAACGAAGATTATATTGGAATATCTTTTTTACGGAAATTATTGAAGCCAATTATCATAGAAGTAATTGAAATTATACATAATATGAACATATCACGTACAATAAAGGGTACATTTGAATATCCAAAATAAATTACATCTCTAGCATTTAAATAATTTAAAATGCTAAAATACCGGAGAAATTGGAAATTCTCGTCTAAAAACGACCAATAATTACCCAAAAATACACTTCCAAATAAGATTAAAAAGCTTAAGGCCTTGGCAGTTTTGATTTCAAAAGATCCAATAACCATAAGACATAAACTTTCTAGACATATCACCGCAAATCCTGTCCATATATAAGCAAGTAAAACATTCGCCCAATTAACAGCATTGAATGATACTTGAGGATTGAGAAGTATAGCTATAATAAAATATATGAATGTGAGAATAAGAAGTACTAGTGTTGTGAATGTTACCATTAAATATCGGGCCAATAAATAATCTCTCCGAGCGGTGGGTTTAGATAAATAGAGATCTATGGTCTTTTCCTCAATATCCTTTTGAATGAGATTATTTAATTGAAATATTACAAATAATCCAAAATATATCCACCAAATTCCTAAATCTTTTACATAATGAAAACTTTCTGCAGTTCCCATATCCAAATTGCCTCCAATAAGTGCTAATATTGCTGGAGGTAATTCAAAATCGAGATCTGCAAATGTATTTGGATCATATATAAGAAGGTTAAGAATTACACTAAATCCAATGATCAGTGAAAGAATCATCATAGATTTGAAGAGACTTTTTATCTCATACCGTATCATTATAATTGTTTTCATATTAATCACACTCTTAAATAGAAATATCTTTTTCCTTAAATTGAATTGCAGAAATGGTCACCATGGTGATAGAAAATATAAATAGGATCATTATATCTCGAAATACACCAGAAGTATCATGATATATCAGCAAGTCTATTGGTCTGAAATAAGTAAAAACACTTAAATATTTAACCCATTGGATGTTTTCATTAAAAAATCCTGACATATTTCCAAGTATGAACATAAACATCATGATTACAAAAGCATATTGAACAGCATCGGTATGTTTAGATTTGACAGAACAAAGTATTCCAATGCTTTGAAGGCTTATTATTATAAACATTTGCCAGAGAAAAGTGTATACAAAGTATAATATATTAATCTCATCAGTATTTATCCCATATTTTATGGAGACGAATCCGACACCAACAAACATCGAAAAACATATAATTATAATTGTGAAGAACATATGAGTAAGCCATTTTCCCAAAATAAACTCTACTCGTGAGCGAGGTTTCGAAATATAAAGTTCAATACTTCTATTTTTAATATCACCAGCAATAATATTAGCAGACTTAGAGAGTAGGAATATTCCATATAAAAAAACCCACTCAAATCCAAAATAAACAAAGCTTATAAAACCTTCGAAAGTAAATATATTCACATCTCCAAAGATAAACATCAAAGACTCTGGTATCGCTTCAAAAGCAGAATTAAAACTATCACTAACAGATAATAATAATAAATTAACCAGTGAAATAAAAAATATAAACCACAAAAATGATTTACGTTGGGTTTTCAATTCGAATGCAGATATAGCTTTTATATTCATATTTTATCCTTATCCTTAGAAATATTGGAGATATCTGTATCATTTACTATTGAGGTGTCGTTTTCTATTGAGCTGTCGCTCTTATAAAATTCTAAGAATATTTGTTCTAGACTACTATTTTGAATTAATATATCCTTCAATGGATGACCCCCCCATTTATTGGTTGTTAATTCTGTCAGAATTGAAATACTTTCAATATATGGTACTAAGAGAGTAAGACTTTGAGAATTTTCAGGGTAGATAATTTTTACATGTTCATATGTCTCATTTATAAAATTTTCAATCTCTTCAATTCCTCTTGAATTTTCAGTAGAGATGTTAAATTCTTTAAGATTTTTCTTCTTCAACTCTTTAATATCAGATATCTCTACAATTTTTCCTTGTCGAATAATTGCAACTCTATCACAAATGCGGTCCACCTCTGCTAGGTTGTGACTGCAGAATATGACTGTACATTTTGTTTGAGCATTCTTTTCTCGCAATATTTTAATGAAAGCTTGTTGCATTAATGGATCAAGCCCGTTAGTGGGTTCATCCAAAATGAGAACCTTGAAATCGTGCATTAAAGCAATAATTATTCCGACTTTTTGTTTATTGCCTTTTGAAAGAGTATTAACTTGAAGATTTATATTCAATTCAAATATTTTTGCTAATTGGCCAATTTCTGCCCAATCTGGATCGAAATCATATAGTTTTGAGATGTATTGAAACAGATCCTTAGCATTAATCCCTGAGGGTAATCCAAGCTCTCCTGGAAGATACCCGATCTTGTTCTTATATATGAAATCAGTGATAGATACCTTCTCTCCATCAATAAAGATCTCTCCTGAATCTTTTTTGAGCATTCCCAATATACAGCGTATTGTAGTTGTCTTACCTGCTCCATTTGGACCTAAAAAACCGAAAATTTCTCCTTCATTAACATCAAAAGAAATGTCGTCTACTGCTTTTACTTTTCCGTAGTTATAATACTTTTTCAGGTGTTTGAGAGAGATTGCAATTGAATTATCCATACTATTCACTAAAAATAATTTGTTTTATGGTAAATTATTTGAGATTATTTTTGTTTTTAAAATTTAAATACTATCTTAATCATTATCAAATTTTTAAAAATAAATGGAGGTAATGGTCATTGAGAAATAACCTCTATAATATAATTAAGAATTCAAATAATAAAGAAAGCCTAGCTCATTTTGAAGATATTTAGAATCAACTTAGGAAGAGTTTTGAGGTTACCGATAATGATATTATAACGACTAAAAACGAAGTTTGATATTAATAAATTTTTAACTATATATTTTTTAAATTCTCCTATTTATCATTTATACCTTTTTGTCAATTAAAACCTATGTTCTAACTTCTTAGTGATACTTAATTTCTTGAAATAGGTAATAACAGTTATTTCATTGAGAACTGTCAAAAAAAAAAAAAAAGATAACTTCTCTATTGAGAATATATATTTTTATAAATTATTGATTTCAAATCTTTTAGATTTTTTATAATTCGCATCGGATTCAAGGAGTACATCACAAATTCATAAATTAAATGTGAGAGAATATTAACTAACTGAAATTCTATTTGTGATTTATGATTTTCATTCCAAGATTTAGTGATAGCGTTAAGTTTTTCGACATTTGAATCATAATTTTTATTAAGTGCGACATTAAAAACATATCTGATAATTTTATTCTTTTGAATATATTCTAATTCAGACTCTTTTGAGGTGTTTTGATTAAGCATTGTTTGAAAATGAGATATATTCTCCAAAATTTTTTCCTTTTCATTTAATTCTGAAGTTAATTGTTTGATAACTGATACATAAGGTTTCTTCTTTTTATTGTTACTTTTACCTTGTAATTTTTCAATTTGTTCTTTAAGATTTTTAACCTTTTTTTGGTAATTATTAATATTTAGAGTATAATTCAAAATATTTGCGTTTATTCCACTTAAATTTGGAATAAGAACCGTAGTCTCAGCACAAGTTTTAATACGAGTATAAAAAGATGAGATATTCACCACAACTCCTTCAGTATTTTCAATATTGATAAAATCACCTTGTATATATGGTTGAGTTAATGCAATCCAAATCCCAGCGACAAAATTATTTATTGTTTTAACTGAAGCAAAAGCAATAGCGGTAGCAGTTATTCCTGAGACTATTAAAATATAACTCGAATTGACTTTTAAAAATGTCATGATCAACCAAATAAATAAAACACCAACGCCCAATCTTAAAAAGAATACAATTGTATTATACACTTCTGGGGACATACTACTAATTTTAACTAAATGAGAAAAATAACTTTTAATGAATTTAAAAATTAAAAATACCACAAAACAAATTATTCCCAATAAAATTAGACCATAAATTGGGATTTCCCAAGTTTCACTAATATAAATTGTCCCACCTTTATCCAAAAAGTCAGTAATATTACCCCAGAATCCTGAAATTCCTGCCATTATTTACCTGCCTCCGAAAAAATCAACTTTGCAAGAGTATTTATAAAATTATTTTGATTATCCATTATTGTTTGAGCTTTTTTAGCAAACACATGAAATTGAATTTTAATTCGGTATCCGAAATCTAAAACTGCAAATTTGGGTTTGGCTGCATAATACTGAGAAAGATCTTCACATACTGAATTAATTTTTTGGAAAATAATCTCAGGATCTCGATTTAATTCAAGTTCAATGTCAAAAACATACTGCGTAATTTCTTCATAATTTGTAAAATTTCCTAAATCCCCTAAAAGAGTTTTAACTTTGTCAATTTTCAATATATTTTTAAATGAACGATTCTTTATTATCGCTTCTTCTGATTCGACCAATTTTTCTTGGACTTCAATTTCGTCCTTTACCTTTATAGAAAAATTGGTAATTTTAGCATCAAGAATTTTTTTATTGGGAATCAATACATTCGTCCCATCAAATTGTTTTAATACAGTATGATTTAAATTAATTTCAACTACTAACCCTTCGATACCACTAATTTTTATAAGATCATCAACAGAAAATGGGCGGGAGGATATAATATATATTCCAGCTATTATTTGAGTAATAATTTCTGACGAAGCAAATCCAATAATTATCCCAGATATTGAAGTTAATGAAACCATTACTGTTGATGAGATTGTTAAAGTTGAAAAAATCAATATAATGATTACGAATACCATACAAATCG
>CAYPTZ010000157.1:0-7432 GCA_964413395.1 uncultured archaeon
TTCACCCCAGGGAAGTTTTTAAGGCTGCTATTTTAGCCAATGCCGTTAGTGTTTTATTTATGCACAACCACCCATCAGGCAATACTGAACCAAGCCTTGACGATATTGAAATTACTAAAAGGCTCTGTAAGGCCGGCAATATACTTGGAATCAATATTCTAGACCACCTAATCATTACCAGAAACGATTACTTTTCTTTCAGAGATAAAGGGCTGATTTAACCAGCCCTGCTGTTTATTTCTTATTGTGTTATAATTTAACCAACTATTTTTAAAAATTTGGATTCTACTTAATGAAGGTTTCTATCTTTTGCCCATATTGTAAAAGACATACTTCCTTAGAACCTGCTCCTGTAAAATACCGAGGCACTTATGACAGAACCTATACAACTGGCGCTATATGGGAAAAAGCATATGAAGATATATGGTGGATAGGTATATGCAATTACTGCAATAATCCTGTTCTTGTCCATAACAATGGAGATAAGATTTATCCTATACCACTGCCTTCACCCACAGATAACAATATTCCTGAATATATAAGAAAAGACTTAGATGAAGCAAAAATTTGTTTCAGTGTCGAAGCTTTCAGAGCTTGCACTACCATGGCAAGGCGTGCAATTCAGTCTGCATGTATTGATAAAGGTGCAGATAAAAACAAGAGGCTTGAATTAGAGATTGAAGAATTGGCACAAAAGAATTTAATAACCCAAGATATTAAAGAATGGACCGATGTTGTCCGCTGGGTTGGAAATGATTCTGCACACCCTAACTCGCCAGAAGTATTGAAAGCAGATTCTGAGGATATCTTAAAACTAGCCGAACAGTTCCTACATGTTTTATATGTTACACCTGCAATAGCTAAGTCTAGAAAATCCAAACGCAAAAAATAATTCCCTCTTGACAAAGAAATTCAATTATTAAATACTTAGTAGCAGATAGTTACTACTTCATTAAAATAATAACTATCCTATACCAAAAACATGGCAAACGAACCTATTTTTTTGAATACAGACGAAGCAGCAAAAATGCTCAACGTCCACCCGAACACAATCTTGAGGTGGATTAAAAGCGGAAAACTCCCCTCTTCCAAAATCGGTAGTCAATACAGAATCCCAAGGGACGCAATAGAAAATCGTATCTCGAGAGCTGGTCAAGGAACAAGGATAATTGCAGTCGCCAACCAAAAAGGCGGCGTAGCTAAAACAACAACTGTTATGAACCTAGCCGCAGGCTTGGGCGCCAAAGGCAAAAAAGTCCTGGTCGTTGACCTTGACCCTCAAGGCGGCTGTTCGGTGAGCTTAGGGATATCAACTGATTCAATTAACCAGACTGTTTACACAGTTTTAATGAATGATGATGTTAGCTTTAATGACATTATTATTAAAACAAAGCAGAATTTTGACCTGGCGCCTTCAAATATTGACCTTGCCGGAGCTGAGGTTGAGCTAAAGCAACTAATGGCTGCCGAGCAGATACTTAAGCTCAAGCTGAGGGAAATTATTGATAATTATGATTTTGTCCTTCTTGACTGCCCTCCTAGCCTCGGAATGCTCACCATTAACGCCTTTACAGCGGCCAACGAGCTTCTAATACCCATGTCTATGGAGCTTTTAGCTTTGCGTGGTTTGAATATGCTTGCCAAAACGGTTTCAAAGGTCCGGGCAATCACCAATTCAGACCTTGTTTACCTTGGAGTTCTGGCCACCAAATATGATAAAAGAACCTTAAACAGCCAGGAAATTTTTAAGGCTCTTGAAAAAGCCAGCAAGAACGCTGGTATAAAAATGTTTAGCACCTATATTACTAATTCTGTTCGATTTACAGAGTCGCCCAACCTAAAAACCCCACTTATTTTAGCTGACCCTGAGCATGAAGGCTCAAGGGCTTACAATCAAATCGTGGAGGAAATTATCCATGGCTAAAAGAAAACCTTTATCATTTGACAATGATGACCTTACCAAAAACCTAAAAGCATCTACCGGTAACGGCCTAGATGCTCTTTTTTCTTCTACTCCCCAGCCTCATGTTGCTGTTAAAAAAACCGAACCGGTAAAAGAAACTAAACAAGAAAGAAAACAAGCCAAAATGATTAAAACAAAGCAAGAAACTAAACAAGTAAGTAATATTACAAGTAATATGACAATATTACAATTTAATGATGATGAAATAGAAGAACTCCGAGAACCGGCTTATATGGCCCAGACTTTCAGGCTCACCAAACGCGAAATTGAATGGGTAAAAGATACTGCCTACCGGCTGAGCAAGGAGATAAAAAGAGGTAAAGTTTCCCAGGCTGATATATTAAGGATTGCTTTTAAATTGTTTGAAAACTTATTAGAAATCAATAAGGCAGACTTAATTAAAATATTAGAAAGAATAAAGTAATTAATATTAATTGTAATATTACAATATTACTTTATGACAATTAAGAGTATTTATGGGAAAGCAAAACAAGAAATATTACAATAAATATGACAATAAGCAGAATGCCGGTAGTTCTGCTAGTCTTAAAAACTATTATGGTTTTGATAAGATAGCGCCCTCAAGATTTTATACCGAAAAAGAGGAAGTTACCCTAAGATTCTATCAAACCCCAAAAGCACTTTTTAAAAATCCGGTATACAAAGGTCTTGCGCTTGGACCAAAACTAATGTATTCAATCCTAAGGGACCGCCTGGATATGTCTATTAAAAACAACTGGAAAGACGAAAGGGGATATATTTATTTAATTTTTAGCGTAGAGGAGCTGGCGAACCTTTTAGAGATTGATAGGACTGCTGTAATGAGATATAAGAAAAAGTTGGTTGAATATAAATTAATAATAGACAAACGTCTAGGCCAGGGAAATCCTAATCGAATTTATGTTTTAAAACCTGAACTTGTTGATAACTCATACCAGAAGTCGCAAAATACGACTTCTAGAAGTGGCAATTCAGGACCTCAAGAAGTTTCAAATAGCAACCCTAATGATACTTACGTTAATAATACTAATAGAATAAATAACGTTAATATTAACGTCATTTCAAATAATAAGAAGAAAAGAACCCCCGAAAAGGAAGCTTTTGCCAAAGATATAGCTGAAAGGCTTGAAGATGATCATTCATTAGGCTTTTACCGGAAAGTTGTTGACTTAGTACCTGAAAACTTAATATGGCAAGCATTGAGCGAAGTAAAAGATGCCTTTTTGACTGGTAGGGTAAAAAAAAGCAGAGCAGCATTATTTAATACAATTATTCAAAGCAAAGCAAAAGAAAATAATTTAAATTTTTAGTTAGGTAAGAATTGGATACTTTTACAAAAGAAAAAAGAAGTCTTTGCATGTCGCATATTAGAAGCAAGGACACCAGCCCAGAAATAAAAGTAAGAAAAGTTTTATATAATTTAGGTTTTAGATATAGGCTTCATGTAGATTATTTACCCGGGAAGCCTGATATAGTCTTAAATAAAATTAAAACTGTAATATTTGTAAATGGCTGTTTCTGGCATCAGCATAAGGGGTGTAAAAGAAGTACATTACCAAAAACAAATAAAAAATATTGGGAGAAAAAACTTAAAAAAAATGTTGAAAGACAAAAAGAAAATATCAGACTATTAAATAAATTAGGCTGGAAAGTTTTTTTAATATGGGAGTGCGAAACAAAGGATATTAAATTTCTTGAAAGTAAAATAAAAGGATTTTTTTATGAACAGAATAAATAAATTTAAAATGGCCGAACTTTTCTGTGGCCCAGGAGGGCTAGCGCTTGGTGCAATACAGGCAAGGGTTTTTAAGGGAAATTATAATTTTAAAATAGAGCCTGTATGGGCTAATGATATTGATCCTTATGCGTGTAGAACGTATCAAAAAAATATACACCCCAAAAACCCTAAAGCTGTGTCGTGCGGTCCTGTAGAAAAAGTCGATTTAAACAAGATTCCCAGATTTGATATATTAGCCTTTGGGTTCCCCTGTAATGATTTTAGTATTGTTGGGGAACAAAAGGGAATTAACGGCAGATACGGGCCACTGTATAGCTATGGAGTGAAGGCAATTACTAAACACAATCCGTTGTGCTTTATAGCAGAAAACGTGAACGGCCTAAAAAGTGCTAATGGGGGTCAAGTTTTTAAAGCAATACTAAATGAGCTTAAAAATTCAGGTTTAGGTTATAACTTAACTACTCACCTTTATAAATTTGAAGAATATGGAGTTCCTCAATACAGGCACAGGATAGTTATTGTTGGCATAAGGAAAGATGTAGGCACAAGATTTAAAGTTCCGGCTCCCACTACGCGCAGTAAGTACATTTCAGCAAAGGAGTCAATAGAAAACCCTCCAATTAAACTAAACGCCCCAAATAACGAAAAAACAAAGCAAAGCCCCATTGTTGAAGAGAGACTAAAATTTATACCACCAGGCGAGAATGCATGGTATGATGGAATCCCAGCTCATTTAAGACTCAAAGTAAAGAATGCTAAAATGAGTCAAATCTATAGGCGTCTTCATCCAGATAAACCAGCCTACACAATTACAGGAAGTGGCGGAGGTGGAACTCACGGCTATCATTGGAGCGAGAACCGCGCTCTAACAAACAGGGAGCGGGCAAGACTTCAGACTTTTCCTGATAGCTTTGTATTTGAGGGACCAAAAGAAAATGTTAGGCGACAGATAGGAATGGCAGTGCCGCCAAAGGGAGCGCGAGTGATTTTTGAAGCGCTATTAAAAACTTTTGCGGAAATTTCTTATGAAAGCGTTAATGCAAACATTAATGATTCCGTTTTAGGCGATTCTAAAAAGCTAAAAAGAGAGCTTTACGAATATTTACAGCTTGTTTAGCAATTTCTGCCAGTCTTCCTTGCTTCTATGAAGCTGTCCTGATTTTTTTACATATCTGTATCCGTCAAAATTCAGTCCAGGAATGTTGGTTGTTTTCTCTAATTCATCGACCCAGCACCAGCCAGCAACTTCGCAAAACATGTTTTCTAAATATGGGATTTTATCCTTGTATGTGGAGAAATGCTGTTTATCCTTTACTGTTTTTATTATCTGTTCCCTGGTCAGCCTAAGAAGATGATCGTCGGGCATATCCGGACGGCACAATATGTAGGCGTCAGATTTTCTTTCAGGTAAAGTTACCTCGTTTTCACTAAGGACCAAGTAGGCGCTTTTCGGCTTTGAGGATTTTATTCCAACACCTATTTTGGGACTTCTTTCTTTGCCCTTTTCAATAACGCCGATTATATCTTGAGGAACAATTTCCTCATGCAGGCTGAAGTCAAGCTCTACGTCGAAATTAAATTCTTTTTTCAGGAATTTTTTTACTGCGATTTCAGCCAGTTGGCCTTTTATCCAGTTGGTAACTTTTTGTCCAAACTCTCTTTGCCTTGCTGTCCCCCAGTCTGACAGTACATAACCTCTAAAATGTTGTGCTAATGCAAAGTCAAGGCAAAGAGCATAGTCGTTTTTATTCAATTCTACATTACGCCACTTGTAGCTAACCAGCCATCTTTTTATTTCTTCTTCATTAAAGCAGAACCTTCCTCTGTTGTTTGGTCTGGGTAGGCACTGAATTTCGTCAGCGTTTTTAAAGAAGTTATTAAAAGTCTTCTCATCAAGTTCTGACAATCTCAGGGCTTCTTTTTTATTTAGAATTTTACCCATTGTTGATATTTTTTCTTTTTGATAAAAAAGTCTATATCTTTTTTATAAATCTTTAAAGATTTTTTTACAAGTAGTTATTTATATTGCCAATACTCTTGTTTTTCAAAAACAATAGTTTTTAACCCTTCGGGTTTATAGAGAGCAGGGGAGAAAGAAAGCCAGCTTTTTCGGTCCGTTTGCCGCAAAATTATCTCTTATTGATTAACTTGCTTTTGCTTTTTCTATAATTTTGCCTGTTTTACTGCTTTGCTGTTTTAATTTTTGCCTGGTTAAAAAGCTTACCCGCTTTTGTTAAAACAGCGCAATCGGACACTGGAATCTGGCTTATCGGGTGTCTGGGCTTGTAAAAAAGTATTTTTCCAACCCCCGACTGCACCCCTTTCCGCCCCTCTGTTTTATTTCTGCTGAATTAAAACCATTCCTTATCAGGAATAAAAATCCAAAAAGGATTTTCCAGGAAAGGGTGCCTTCGCCTGCTTCTTGCAGGCTTCAGCGGCCGCTCAGGCTAAAGCCTTCACTAAATGGGTGCAGTCGGGCGTCGCCCGACACCCTCAGCGGCTATTGGCGGCATTTCCCCCCTGCACCCTCCATTCCGCCAGCCGCTCCTTGCCCTGTCAGGCAAGGTTAGAATAAAACCCTCGCTTGGTATGAAATACCTCACAAAAGACAGCTCGGGTTTTATGTATAGCCAAGCCATGGCAAAAAATTTATTAAGATTTTCTTTGCCGTTTATTGTTTTCTTTACTAAAATGAAAACTTAATAGATGGCTTGTCTATTATTATATTGTGGCATAAAGGCAGGTGGTTTTGCTTCGGTTAGGGTTAGATAAAGAAACTAAATCTCCGGTTGAGCTTTCCCCAGAAAACAGAAGACAGGGAACCTACATAGCCGGCGTAAATGGCACCGGCAAAACAGTTTTGCTGATAAACACCGCTTTAGCCGACGCTAGAAACGGCGACGGACTATGCTTTTTAGACCCCCACGGCGACGCGACGGAAACACTCTTAAAGCTAATGCCTGAAAGCCGTAAAAAAGACGTTATTCTTTTTGACCCGTCGGACATTGACTATCCTTTTGGGCTAAACCTGTTTGAATGCCAGGATATCAATGATCCCAGATTAGTTGACTTAGTCTGCTCGGAAATTGTCGGAACTTTTAAAAAACTCTACAAGGAGAGCTGGGGACCAAGGCTTGAGGATATCCTTCGCCACTCTATATTGACGATAGTGCGCAATCCGGGCTTAAGCCTGCTCGATCTGCTTCTTATGCTGTCAAGCCCTATCTACCGACATAAGCTTTTAGAGGGTGCTAAGGACCCGTTGATAAAAAACTACTGGGAAAAAATATTCCCCTGGGAGCCGAAAGAAGTGAGGGAGTGGCTGGCCAGTTCTTATAACAAAATCGGGCGATTTTTAGCCAATCCTTTAATCAGAAATATTGTCAGCCAGTCTAAAAGCAGTTTTAACATTAAGGATATTATGAACCAGGGCAAAATACTTTTAGTTAATCTGGCCAAAGGCAAAATCGGCGAAGACAACTCCAGCTTACTGGGAAGCGTTCTTGTCGGCAAGATTTTAATTGCCGCCTTATCAAGGGCTGAAATTCCGGAGGATCAGCGGCGACCGTTCCACTTGGTTGTTGATGAATACCACTCTTTTGCTACTGAATCATTTCCAACGCTTCAAAGCGAAGCCAGGAAGTTCAGAATTGATACCATGGTGGCGCACCAATACCGGGACCAGCTGGACTTCTTAAACAAAGGCTCAACTTTAAATGTGGGAAATTTTA
>CAYPTZ010000158.1:0-7396 GCA_964413395.1 uncultured archaeon
TTTTTGTTTGCTTAAATGATTAAAAGACATTAATAAAGCATCAATATCATTTTGAACTTTTTCAGTTTTCATAAAATAGCCTAGAGCTAAACTAAACAATAGAGTCTTAAATTCTGGAATATTATTCTTATCCTTATTACAAATATTGCAAAAATTAAAAATAAGTTGAGGTTTAGCTAATCGAGGTGATTTATTTGATATTTCTTTATTATCATTATAATTATTATTATTATTTGAGTTAATTTGGTATAAAATACCGCATGAATCACATTTTATTTTCATAACCTTTCTTATTTCAAAATTGGATTAGAAGATATAAAAAAATTTCTTTTTTACATCCGATTTTATGCTTCTTGCTTTGATATCAACTGAATTAATATTAATTTACTGAAAAAAAATTCATCTATTAATTGATTCAAATCTTGTATAAATTGATATTCTAATTGATCAATTTTATGATGTTTATATTCACTTAATTTCATGATATTGTATATATTTTTATCGAAAAACAATAAAAATTCATCTCTTTTTCTATCATAAAAAAATATTGATATTCTTCAATTTTCCTTTATTCGGGTCAATGCAATTGAGTATTTCATTGCTTGAGAAATCATTCCTCATTGTAATAAATAATTTTAACATGAACAAGATGAAATGGGATATTTAATTGAAATATGTAAATAATTTACTAATGATATCTATGAAATTATGATTTTCAATTCAGGTATCTTCAATTATTGTACATTCTCAATCTTTCTTCTTTAGAAGTTGAATCAATTATAATTATTCCCGTTTTTCTTCAAAAAAATTAGCTTATTTTCAACCTTTCATAAGAAATTGTAAGTATAGTTTTTTTATCCTATATTAATGAGGAGGATAAAAACCAATTATTTTTTGAGTTTATTATTCCCAATCTTTTTAAAAATATTCAGTAGGAATTCAGTAATTTACACTTAATTTTCAGATTGGTTGATAGTAAACTATAACTTTTTAGTCGCTTTTCGGACAACCCCCATATTTCCAGTATCACGCTTCCGACCAATTTTATAGCCTAATTTTCTATAAAACACTAAAGCAGTTAGCGAAGCCCATAATTCAATTTTACGATGTCCTTGATCTCTGGCAATTTTCTCAATTTCATGCATTAATCGCTTTCCTATTCCTTTATGTATATAGGAAGAATGAATAAAAACGGAGCCTACATAGTTTCCAATTAATGTGGCAGTCCCTACAACTTTCTTCTTGCCATCGATTATGATTTCGGGAACAATGAAAATCCTTTCTTTGCTGATTTCAAGCATTTTTGCAGGTGTGAAGACAGAAACCATATAAGATATCACAAAATCTGGATAATCCTTGCTATTTTCATTGATCAGAGCCATTTTTGCTGCCTCAGAACAGTCTTCTTCATCACCTGGTTGAAAGCGTCTTATTGAAATTGTAGGCTGCATAATTCAAAACACATTAATATTATTCGTCTAATAAAACTTTAGTTTCAAAATCCAATAGAAAATATCATGATATGACCTCAGAGATGGATGATACAAAATTTTGGGGAATATTGGGATTCATTGCTGAAGAAGTCCCATATTTACTGATAGCGAGACAAATTCCTTTTGATGGAGTAAAAAAAATAATAACCAATGTTCAAATCCAAATTCGTTGATTTGAATGATTTTGAAGCCAAAATCATGCCTATTTAAATTAATATATTTTATTTTCAAGAATTGTAAGTTAGCAAAATAGTGATGAGTGTGACATTCTATTTCTATTGTTCCAAAAAAGTAATATACTATTCTCAAACTCTTGTGAAAATAATTATAGGTTTTTTTAAAAGATAATAGTGAGAACTCATGAACAATAATTTCAAACGAATAAGAATAATTATTTTATTAAGTTTAATTTTAAACAGTATTTTATTTATAGGAAATACACAAATGGGGCATAACCCTGAAGGTAGTAAATTTATCTCGAATGAATTTTATTCAAACCCAATAAATAATGAGATTCAAGTGATAAATCAATTAAAACTTGCAGATATGGCAATGGGAATAGATGTAGAAGATAATTTTGCCTTTATTGCATGTTATCGAGAAGGAATTCAATGTGTGGATTTGAGTAATCCATTAGATCCAATAATAGTTGGAGAATGCGAAATTCCCTGGACTGTATTTAATATATATGTTGAAGATCATATTGCATTTGTATCAGGTTCTCAAGGAATATATATAATTAATGTCGAAGATCCAAGCAATCCTTATGTAATAGGAGATTTTGGATTCATTGAAAAGGCTAATGCAATATTTATCCAAGGATCTATAGCATATGTTGGACGTACTTCGGGATTTTATTCTTATGATATAACAAATCTTTACTTACCGATTTTATTAGGTAGCTATGAAGCTTCCGGATCAATAGAAAAGGTGAAAATTGAAGATAATCATGCATATATCGTTACAGGTAGTAACGAATTACTAATATTCAATATCATTGATCCTTCAAATTTAAATCCTGCTGGAATATATGATAATTTTGATGTGGAAGATCTTGAGATCAGGAATGGAATTGCTTATGTTGCAAATGGACAATATGGATTTCAGATTTTTGATATTAGTGATCTTGGAAATATTGTTTTATTAGGGGAAATGGATGATATCGATGCAAGTTTAATAAGAATTCAAAATAACTATGCATTTATAAGGGTAAATGGTGTGTTTGTTGTAGATATCAGCAATCCCAATAATCCTGTCTTATTAGATAGTATATACATGCAATATAGTGTTTATGATTTTGCACTTACAGAAACTGTCGCATATTTTGCATGTAGCTCTACAGGATTAGTATGTGTTGATATTACTGATATTAAATCTCAAATAGACTTTGGATGCAATACACCAGGAACAGCTCGAGATATCACCATTAAGGGAGATATTGCTTATGTTGCAGATGGCGAAGCAGGATTACAATGCATTGATATTAGTAATCCCGAAATTCCAGAAATCATTGGAAATTATCCCACTCCAGATGCTTATCATGTGGAGATAAGTGGAAATGTAGCATATATAACCGATGGAACAGCGTATTTGTATTGTATTGATATCAGCGATCCTACAAATCCAGTTCTCCTAGGAGATCTAAAAACGAATGGAATAGGTGAGTCGATTTTAATTGATGGCGATTATGCATATTTTGCTGATGGGCCAATGGGACTAATGTATGTGGATATTAATAATCCTGAAAATCCCATTGAAATGGGATATAAAACCCTAGGCTGGGTATATGATGTCGATCGTTGTGGAAATATCCTTTTTCTTGCAGATAAATCAAATGGATTATATTGTTTAGATGTCACCAATCCTGTATCACCCATTATTTTGAGTTTACTTAATATAAATTCACCAGTTAGCATCGAAATTCATGGAGATCTAGCATTTTTGGCAGCTGCTTATAGTATTAAAATAATTAATATTAGTAATCCTCTAAATCCGTTATCTTTAACATCATTATCTACTTCCTATAATGTACCTAGTAATATCCATGTTGAAGGTAATCTTCTTTATATATCAGAGGGAAATGCAGGAGTAGAAATATTTGATATTAGTGATATCTATAATCCGATTCTTTTAGAAAAATATGATACACCTGGATATACTTATGATACAGAAATTTCAGGAAATTATATGTATATTGCAGATGGGGAATGGGGAATTCAATGTAAAAAAATAAGTGAATTAATTCAACCAACCTTTCTTGATGATATCGATATTCCCAACGGCAATAATTTGATTGTAGATGGTGATTATGCTTTTCTTGCAACAGATCTTGGTCTTTCTTGTCTAAACATTAATAATCAATTCGATTTAACTCGAGCAGGTACTTGTGACACTTTTGAATCAAGTTATGATTTAGAAGTCGATGGAAATATCGCTTATTTAGCGAATGGAATATTAGGGGTACAATTTATTAACATTTCGAATGTATACAATCCTTTTATTATTGATTTATATGCAACTCCTGGTATAGCATATGATTTAGAAGTATCAGGGCGAATTATGTATGTGGCAGATGGTGACTCTGGTATTCAATGTATTTCGGTTGATGATACAAGTAATCTCTTCACTTATAGTACCTATCCTACCATAGGGTCCGCAACTAATCTACATATTGATGGGAATATATTATATGTTATCGAAGAGGGACAAGGATTACTCGTACTAAATTTAAACAACCCACAAAATCCTGTGTTTCTTGGAAGATATGATCTTCCTGAAATTTCAAATGTATTAGCACTTCATGGAAGTATTATCTATCTAACTGATAATATTGGAAATCTTATTTCTCTAGATATCACAAATCCATTAGAGCCAAGATTATCAGGAAGTATACATATAGGCGAAAAAATTCATGAGATTTCTATCTGTGGTGATAAATTATTAATAGCAGATGGGAATAATGGTTTGCTTTATTATGATATAAGTGATCCTCAAAATCCCGTATTTGATTCGGCGTTTCATTATGCAGGTGAAATTACTGAAATCGTGATAGATGGAATGAATGCCTATATTATTGATTATAATTATGGAATTATTGCATTGAGATTATTTAGATTTGACTGGGAATTAACAAAAAAACCATTTCTAAGCCCAATTCAATATGATGCAATGACAGGAATTATGGAATTTGATTGGTCTGATATTTCAGTAGCTGAAGTGTATTCAATATATCAATATCATTCATTGATTACTGAGATCAATAGTAGTGTAACACAACTTGCAACAGTCTCTGATTCAACTTTCCAAATAAACCACACAGATGAAGGTTTATTTTTCTATTGTATTCGCGCTTCAAACCAATATAGTTACAGTTTATCTAATTGTCAATCAATTCAGGTCTCCTTTCTGGGATTAACTCCTCCGTTATTATCACCAATTGTACCTTTTCCATCTACAAATGGGAATATCTTTTTACAGTGGTCAGAAACTGAAAATGCAGAATCTTATCGGATTTATCGATACACATCTCCCATAACTCAAATTAATAGTAGTATTACTTTACTAGCATCCAGCACAGAACTTGAATATATAGATACAGTTTTAGAAAATGGGGAATATTATTATGCAATAGAAGCGTTAAATTCAATACTTACATCTCCTCTATCAAATTGTGAAGGTGTAATAGTAGCATTTGCAGATCCTGAAGAAAACCAACCGATTGATCACCCAAATATTCCAGTAATAGATTTTATATTGAACCGATTATTGGAATATGACACAGGAATGGATATGTGTATAGATAATATGGGCAATATGTATATTGTTGGAATGGTTACTGACTTAGATACTGGTTTTACAGATGTTTATCTCCTAAAATTTAATATTATGGGAGTATTAATATTTGAATGTCTTTGGGATAGTGGAAGAAATGAGATTGGAACAGGAGTCTGTACAGATAAATCTGGCAATATCTATATCACCGGTAATATTTTAGGAGATATACCCATAGAAAATGATATTTTCCTCCTTAAATTCAATCCTAATGGGGAACTGGAATGGGAATATATTTGGCAAGGAAATGGTTATGATGAGTCAAATTGTGTTGGTACTGATTCGTTGGGAAATATCTATGTCACAGGACTTACTCAGAGTTTTGGAGTATCTAACCCTAGTGGATACATTCTTCAAATTAATTCTCAAGGGTGTTTAATATGGCAATCAATCTGGAGTTCAGGGACCTACAATATTGGAAAAGGATTAGTAATAGATTCTGAGAATGATATCTATATCATAGGTGAATCTAATGGGGATGCTAGTATTCTTAAATATAATTCAAATGGAGACCTCATATGGAAGATTTTATGGGGAGGAACAAATGTTGATCAAGGAGAAGCAATAGCATATGATCCACGTGGTTATATCTATATCACAGGAAACACATTTAGCTATGGAGCGGGATTAGCGGATTTATTCCTTCTTAAATATAGTCTTGATGGTGAATTTATGTGGGCATTAACCTATGGTGACACAACATGGGAAGGTGGAAATGACATCACAATAGATCTATTTGGGAATATTTATGTTTTAGGAAGAATTGGTGAACCACCTGAACACTTAGGTGTTATTGTGTTAAAATTTAATTCCTTAGGTGATCTAAAATGGAATTATATATCTCAATCTACCCAACAAGAAGAAGAATCACGATCAATTGAAAATGCAAAAATTGTAAATGCGATTTGTGTTGATAATTTTGGAAATATCTATACCACTGGAGGAATTGAAAACTCAAATGAATTAGTTATTGACGAAATTACTTATGATGATCCTGATCCAAAAATGGGGGATGTCAATGGGGATGATTTGGTTGATATTATTGATTCATTATTGATTGCTCAATATTATGTTGGGTTTAATCCTAATGGATTTATTAATCCAGAAGCAGCAGATGTAAATAATGATGGCCTAATAGATATTGTTGATTCTTTGCTGATTGCTCAATATTTTGTGAGTTAATTATTTTTTTTTTTGTAAAATAAGGAGGAGTTATTCCTAACTCCCCTTCTTTTTAGAACCATGCGTGCGAATTTTCCCGCACATGGTTCGCGCCTTGACAATTTAATCATTTCACCATGTCCTTTGACGTTCCTATGTTACTATGATGCCCAAAGTTTCATTGATACCCATAATTCTTTGATTTATATCAAATCACCATTCTAAATGTGCACATTTATACCATTATTCTCGAAGCATAGTATCAAATGAGCTATAGTTTCTCTTTACCTTTATATAATACCGAGTTTTAACATGGTTGAAGATAAATATCAAACGTCATGAAAATAAAAAATTTAGTTCAATCAAATCTAATCAAATAAATGCCATTGTGATTGCACCTGTATTAACAGAAGTGTTTAAACATCTATGTGTTGCTAATGGAAAGGAATATGCAAGTACTTCACTTATTTCACTTGTAAAGTTTTATCCAATCAATATAAAATCTATAGATCAATCAATAATTTTAAAAACAGGACAATTGAAATGTCAATTTCGAAAAAAATTATCGTATATTGATTGTTTTGTTATATCAGTAGCATTAATAGAAAAATATGAAATTCATAAGACAGAAAAGGAATTTCCTAAATTTCCAAGATTAAAAATTATTACATATGAATTTTGATGTAAAATAACTAATAATTTTATATTATTCTAAAATTAGTTCATATATTTTGCCTTTTTTTTGCATTAATTTTGTGGATTTTCATTAATTTTGCATTTATTCCGTGTTTTTTTTTCAAATTATCTGTTGATTTCCTCAGAAATCTCAAGAATTGTCTAATTTTAAGCAAGATTATTTTTCAATATTTATGGAGAATTATTTTTTTATAGTAAAAATAAAATTATTAATT
>CAYPTZ010000159.1:0-7388 GCA_964413395.1 uncultured archaeon
TCAATTACATGCTTTAAATATTTACATCTTTCTAATGATGAGTTAAAAGTATCTTCTTCAATTTTATAGAAATCGTGATCCAAAATAATGTATTTATCTTTTGGAATTGTTAACACTATCGTATCTATCATCTTTTTTTTGTTCTTTATCGATTTCAATTAAAAGTTCAACAAAACCAATTAAATTACTATTTGCTTCAAATAACTCTTCTTTCACTAACTTTCTCTTATAAAGTTTTTGGTATATGTTGAGATCCATAATTAACACTAAGATAGCAGGTTTTAAAAAGGAAAAAAATTTGCTGAATTTGAAAATAAATATACTTTTTTAAGTATACTTAATAGAGGGTTTTTCTATAATTTTTCAGTAGATAGGTTTAGCTAAGATGTTTTTTCTTTAAATATGCTCTTTTATTTCTTGCAGATTTACCGCAATCTTTACCTTCAAATTTATAAGAGCAATATTTTTTACCTTTTTTATATTTCATTAGGTTTCCGCAATTTAAACATTCTAATATCTTTTTATTTATTTTTAATACCTCAATAAGCGAATAGAATATTCCCTTAATTAGATTTACAAGAGGGTTTGTTTTAAACTTATTTATTTTTTCTCTAATTTTGTTTAAATCTACTAGAGAAAAAGCTTTATTTAGGTTGTACTCAAATCCTTGTTTACCCATACCATTAAGAATATCAAAGTAATCTGTTTGAGGTATTAAAATTTCTTGTGCGTTTGATTCCAATAAATTCTTTATTCCTTTGAAGAAACTTAATGGATCAATATCAAATAGAACACTATCAACTGAATAATGATTTACAAGAGGTAATGTAAGATTATATATTTTTTCTATGTTGATTCTTTCAAGTTCTTTTTTAATTTCTTCTTCTGGGGGCATTATTGTATTATAGCCTAATTTTTCTAAGACACTAAAATCCTCATCTAGATCAAGCTCACCTACATCAATAGAAGTGTGATGATTCCTAAATCTTAAATCTACATAAACATCTATAATTTCCTTTTTTTCATTTTTCTTTTTTAGAAAATAATTCTTATCAATTTTTTCTTCAGGTATTTTTAATACACTTTGAAACTTTTTATGATTTTTTAAGTATTTTTCTTCAATAAATGATTCATCTAAATTAAAGATTTCTATATATTCTTTGGTCATTGGAATAGGATTTTTATCATCTTCTTCAATATCTTTAGGAAGACCTAGCTTTTTTAGATAATTAGGACTATAAGCTGTGAAGATATCAAATGAATATTCTATTAATGAAAACAAGTTTTTTTCTCTAGTATATGGTGTTTCTAAATCTAACTCAATTATTCCTCTTTTGCCTTTGAGAAAATAATCATCTATTTTTTGGTTGCAAAAATAGTTATAAAGGCCTGTTTTGAAAAATAATTTCATAACATTTTATATATGATGATTTATTTTTTTTACTATAGCATTATAGATTAAATTAAGAAAATTTATAGACAATCAGCGTGCAATGAATTTAATAATTGGTTATAAAAGACCCCCCTACCCTAATCTGCGAAAATTAATACATTACTACCGCACGGTTGCCAAAGTTGAGATCCATAGAGATTTTATATACCCCTACCTATTATATTCCATACTTTTTATAAATATTTGTTATAAATCAACATAGTTTTTGGGCAATTTTAAGAATTTTTATAATATATTGTTGATAATAATTAGTATTGGGGTTTTGAGAAAATTGTTTTCTAAGAAAAGCATTGGGTTTCTTATCCCTAGGATTTAGTATTAATCCTGCCAATATGTCTTTATTGAATTTATTTATAGAGTAATAACTCTTGTGGGCTATAGCGTTTCTGATAATAAAACATTTTTCTAAATCATTCTTCTCATTTTTATCTAATGAAGTGAAAGGATTACCATTTCTTAAATAAATCTTGGCAATCTTTTCTGTTTTATTATATGGAAACCAATCAAAATAATTTCCAGAACCATATACTATTTCTCTTGCAAGCTTAGAATTTTTTATTTGAATCTTTGGTTTTACATTAGAATATCTTGAAATAATTTGGCCAGAAAGTATCCCTATAAATAAATCTTCTATTAATGCTTCTAAAAATACCAAAGAATCAATATACAAAGCTGAATAAACTTCTTCTATATCTCTTCTGACAACTAGATTTTTATCATAGAGATTTTCTTGCTTTTTTCTTATCTTGTCAAGTATGGTAATTTTATTTTTAAAAGTATTAAATAATGATATAGATTTTTTGGCCATTCTATAATTTATTTAATAAATATTCATATATTTTTTCCCTAACATTTTTATTTGGCCTTCTTGTAGCATCTTTAAAGATTTCTGAAGGATATTGATTCTCTTCAAAGTATTCATTAAATTTGATAATTTTATCCTTTAAATCAAGGGGAATCCTTTTAGGTATAGTAGATATTATTTTAGAATTTAATGAAAAACTTAAATCATAAACTAATACAAATAAATAGTAAAATATTGTTTCTTTTCTAAAATTAAGCATTTTCATCTCTCTACCAATTATTTCTTCAATAGAATCCATGACAGTTTGGAATCTTTCTATAGTTATTTTTTTTTCACTAAATTGATCTTCATATTCTTTATAAATTCTATCTAGATTACTTTTATTCTTTGTAGAAACACCTTTCATTATTAGTAATACTAAATCGCTTGTAGCTTCAACTTCTTTCATTCTTGCAATATCGCTCTCTGTAAAAATGCTCCAATTTCTCCATCTGTCTAGTTGTTCTAGGGCTAATTTATATACTGTTTGTTTGAATTCCCCGAAATATTGTGCATTCCTTAATTCTTGATTGTTTAGCTTAACACCAGTTGAGTTCATTCTTGCAAAGATTTGCAATACTTGTTGATCATTTATGTCAGAGGGTAAAACATGAACACTAAATTGATAATCTAATATTCTTTGTTTGATTTCTTTAGATAATTCTGAAAAGTTTTTATTTCCTATTTCCTCGTTATGAATTTTTTTAACCTGAAAAAAATCTTTGTTGAAATTATAGTTTTTAAGTGAATTTGGTTCAATATAAGAAAGAACAGTTCTTAGTCTTTGTTGTCCATCAACAACTTGTCTTATTGTTCCAAGCGTTTCCAAATCTGTTTGCTCTCTAATAAAAATTATCGGCACAGGTAGTCCCCTAACTATTGTATCTATAAAGTAGGATTTCATGGGTTTTGTCCAAACTGGTCTTCTTTGAAAACTAGGACTTAATTGTAATTGGTTATTTCTTTGCCAATTAAGAAAATCTGAAATTTTAAATTCCGTATGTTGGATATGTAAATTTTCCATAATTTCTTACCTCCATTCATTATAATTTTATTTTATCTTATTTTCAGTAATAAGTTTATAGTTTTAATATTATTATCTTATTTGATAAAAGAAATAAAATAAAAGAAGTAATAATAGTAACTTTTTATGGTTTTATGCTCAACTTGCTATAGCAATATTTTCTTTAATTACTTTTATTTGAGGAATAAGTCCAATTATATCTGAGTAATATTTAGTTCTAAATGTGTTCAATATCCCCAGCCATTCCGTGCAACATGCAAAGCGACCAACTTCCCTATTTTTAATAAAAGGCTTATGAGAAGTTATTTTTTGATGAATGCAAGGTATAAACCTTCCGGAAAAAGTATCTCCTGAAATTTTCTTTTATTGAAATTATCTAATTTTAACCATAAGTTTGAAAATATTGATGGAAAAAGAACTATACAATTTGTTTTTCTTTTAGATATTGAAAATGGTAATTGTATAGAACTAACTGTTTCAAATAATACTCTATGATAAATTCCATTAATTGGAACAAATATATTTCTAATTTTTACTAATCCGTTGTTAATATGTTTTGATTTTTGATTATGACATGGTGATTTTTGTGAATATAAATTATTAATATCTTCAATAGTATCTATTACTGAAGAAATGATTTCCTTTGCATTATCAAATATTTCTGTATGCATGGTAATAAATAATGTCTGAAATATTCTTTTTATTTGAGAATAACTTAGGAATCTAGTAAACGAAAATTAAAATTTATCTTTATTGATTTATTCTAATCAACTCATTTTATCAAGATTTAGATCAGATATTTCTTCTTTTGTTAATCCAGCTTCATTAATTAAATAATTATATACTTTTTCTATTCTTTCTAATTGAACTTTACTTATATTAAAATACGTTTTAAAAGAATGCTTCAAATCTGTAGTCACAATTTTTCTCTCAGAAGCATTAAGCTTAAAATAAGTCTTTAAATTTTTATCAAGCATAATGGTTGAGCTTTCCTCTACAAGCAAATAATCTGAATAAATTCTTTTAATTTTTTTATTTTTAAAAGCGACATTACTTCTTAAAATATTATTAAAAATACTGAAATTATTCTTAAATAATTCAAAAACATTAATATTTTTAATGGTGCCGTTTCTTTCCTTTTCCCTTACAAGTAAATCAAATATCTTTTTCTTTTGTACCTTATTTCTTCTGACCTCTAATAATAAACTACCTGCACAGTTTACTCTTATTTCATCCTTTTTCTTATTTTCTAATTTATTTAATACAAAATAAGTAATTATAGAGCCGATGATAGCTCCTAAAAGAGTAAATACTCCAACCATTAAGTTATTTATAAAATTACCTGAAAATAGAGCTTCGGAATTTAAATTAAAGAAATAAAAAATAATTTTCAATAGTAGTGGCATCTGGATAAAAGTATTTTTTTATTGATATTACTGAATAACCTACTTATTAGATATCCGATTGATTATTATTGTATAATATCATGTTATAAATTGTTACTATTAAATATAATACTTATTAATTTTTATTAATCCAGCCAAAATTTGGTTCGAAATTTCGCAACCCGGGTCAGACAGTAAAAAATTTATTGGATATTGATAAGTTAAGCAGTATATTAGTGGAAGAAATGAGTAAAACTAAAAATAATCACTATTTATCACAACATATTTCTAGGAATTTTAGAGTCAACAATGGCATGCCATTTTGGGAATATGATTGTGCTACACAAATAGGTCCAAAACAAAGAAGCTTGGATCGTTTGTTTGCTGCTAGAAATCTTTGGGATCAGCGAATGGAAGATACAATTAGCAATACATTTGATAATGATCTGGATAGGGAATTGAAATTGCTTGTAAGTTGTTCTATTAAAAGGAAAAGAATAACCACTTGTAAAGGTATGGTGGAACCACAGTTTAATGGGATTATTATTAAGGAAACGGAACGAAGAAAATTACTGGGGAAACTATTTTTACAAACTGCATTTCTACAACGTAGTAATGCTAAAAAAAAGGATAATAATGCAGAAAAATGGGCTATTCGATTTTTAACAAGCGATATAGATATAAATATGAATGTGGTATTGGCCGAAATAAATCCACTAATTAAATTTCCTCCCTTGATTCTTGTAGATGGAATGTTATTTATGGTATTTGTTCCTGAAACGAAAAATAAAGAAAAATTAGGACATATTTCTTTTTTCTTTCCAATATCAACTAAAAGATTTTTATTCTGGGGCGGTAAAGATGACTTTGATTATTTTGCCTATAAATTTCAAAATATTAATTTTTTAAACTTATCAAGAATACAACAACATGATAAAAAGTGTAAAATTGCAACCCAAGATATTGAATATTTAAAAAGCTTAATTAGCCTAATAAAAAATTTTTCAATTAATGAAAAGGTACCAATTATTTCCTCTAGAAATGAAAAATAATTTTTTTTAATTTGATTAATACATCAAAAATTTGGTTCGAAATTTCGTAACTCGGGGCCAAGATTGATTAACCACATTATTAATTAGGTTAAAGAATCAAAAAATGAATCAATATCTTTAGCATCTCTATAATTTCGCCAATTATAATCAATAGAACTTACCTTTCGATAACTAAAAAGACATTCTCTTATTGTCATTTTCTTTATATAAATTCTTAATCTTCTGTCATCTTTATAATAATAATCTAATCTACAAAAAAATTGTTCATATCTACTGTAAAGAACAGAAAAAAATATTAAGGGTATAAATGTAATAGTTAAAATAATAGGTAATAGAAATTCTTTTAAAGTATTAATACTCCAAAAGTTAGTAAAATCTTTAATTATTCGAAAAAATACATAAATAGTGATTGATAATCCAAATAAAAATTGTAAAGCTCTCAGAAATTTTGAAACAGATTTGTATTTTTTATATGATTTTGCCACAACATCCAATACTACGATAAAGGTTATTGTAAGAATAATAATTATTTCTATCCAAACACGAGGAGAGACGTAAAAATTTACAATAAATTCGAATATTACAAAAAATTTAAGATTATAAATAATAATTCTTTTAACCAGACTACAATCGTCCATTGAAGTAATATATTTCGCCATCATAATGAAGCCTGGGACACAGTACCAAAGGATTGTATCTTTTAATAAACCAAAATCCCAATAATTAATGAATTTTAAAAACAGAACTATACATAAACCGTAGATTGCTATTAAAAAAATGGAAATTAGAATTTTTATTTTTAAAATGCTTTTTACTACAGATATTATAGGTTTCCTTATGCTACGTATAGACAGACAAAAGATTATAAAGAACATTAACAATAAACCTATTGCAATTTCACGATTGTTAAAAATAGTATTAATACTTGAAAAAATGTTCATTTATAAAATTTTTATATCTAATATTATAAAAATTATCTTGAAGTCAATAATTATATTAAGTTGATTTTGGATATAATTTTAGCATTATTGTTTTATCCTGTGTAAAAATATTTTAAGTATTTTTAATTAAAATATATATTGAAAAAATAAATTTATAGAAATAAAGAATTTACCTTTAAAAGCTCTTTTTGAAATTTGGTTCGAAATTTCGCAACCATGTAAAAGATGATATATTTAAACTCGATAGTCCGAGAGATGCTACGATATAGTATCCAGGAGCAATTCCGCTTAAAAATTACGTGGATAAATATAAGTTTTTATACAATATTTTACTATAATTACAGAATAAATAAACGAAAAAGGTAAACCCAGGTTTACCTTTTCTTTATAGTTTAGGTAATCGGACTCCTAAATATATTATTTTTTTAGTTTTTTAGCTGTAAAAGCAATATTACACAATCACAGGGCCTACAGGCTTTCTATATTTAACTTCTAGATAGATATATAGAAGAACCTATTTTTTTGCAAATGTAATATTTTATTCTATAAGCAACTACCTTTAGAAGTAGCGATCTAATAATTCCCATAAATAATTATTTCACTTTCTTTATAACCTTAGATAGACTATCCCAGGTTGCAGTCAATTCATCATTTATTTCTTTTAAATTATCCCCTAGAACAGCAACCTC
>CAYPTZ010000160.1:0-7367 GCA_964413395.1 uncultured archaeon
AAAAAACCTTTTGTTACTAATTTCAATTAAATATTTAATAATTCTTTCATCATTTCATGAGGCAATATTTTTAATAAACCTGTAGCTTCAGCACAAACTTGTTGACTCTTTCGATAACTATTAAATACAAATGCCTTCAATTCATAGATATTTTTTTCTTTTAATGGTTGTTCATCCAAAAGAATTGATTTAACATAAAAAGGTCTATCAAGATAAACTGGCCGTTTAAAATCAATATTAATTGTTTTGGTAAATCCATAACTTTTGAAATTAAAAAAGAGTGTATGGGACATTAATTCATCTAATATTAAAGTTAATATTCCACCGTGAGAAATATTCGGAAACCCACAATAATTTTTATTTAATTTTAAGCACGATATAACATCTTTCGTCCCTGAATGCCCAAAAAATCGCATTTTCAATCCTATAGGATTATTGGGAGAACATGCAAAACAATCATGATCTACTTCAGGTGGCAGTTCGGGAAAAAATTCTATGTATCCTTGCGATATTACAGAATCGAAGTAATCTTGTTCACTTTTCACCATTTGATTTCATTTTTCTCCTTTGATAATTAATTAGTAAAATATCCATATATATTGGATTTTGAAATATCTCTTAACTTGACATATCCATATCTTTCAAATTGAACATTGGTTCCAGGTTTCAAATTCTTTAAATTTATTTCACCGTATCCTTTGGTAACAATTCCATTAGGTTGGAGTATTTTTATCGGAATTTTCTCATTGTCTGGAACTACTTGAATTTTTCTAACATTACTGATTTTATCTAATGATTCAAATTTAGCAGTAATTTCATCACCAATATTTGTAATTGATACATTAAAGATATCTTTAAATCGGATTATTTGACCTTCCTTAATTGGGGGATGTAATATCTTTCCTTTTTGATTTACAACTTCTGCAAGATCATTTTTAGTCATAAAGAATTCACAATTACCATCTTTAATTTCAATTGGAATTTCACGTGAACCTTTTTCAGGAAATTGGGGATTGATTAAGGGTTTGGCAGTAAACGATCCCAATGGAATATCTGTAATGGAAACTTTCAAAGGATCTTCTACAAACCAATACCTATTAGAAACAGGATCAATTATTTTAGTATTATATGAATAAATCCAATCTTTATCAAAAACTATCCCTCGTTTTGATAAGCCAAGATCTAATAATGATTGTCTAACGGCATCAGGATGAACTCCACGTGATTTTAATGATTGTAAACTCCAAGTTCGTGGATCATCCCAACCATCATATTTTCCAGATTGAACACTTCTTCGAGCAAGTGTTTTACTTAGTTTAAACTCATCATCAAACTTCAATCTTCCATAAAGAGAAATATGACTATGTTTCCACCCATATAAGTCCCAAATATATTTTTCAATTTCTCCTTCTTTTTTTAGATCTATCCCTCGTATGATGTGAGTAATTCCTAATAAATGATCATCTAAGCCCCACGACCATTCCAATATTGGCCATAAACGGACTTTCGTGCCAATTCGAGGATGAGGAGCATCGGAAATTCGCATTATAATGTGATCTCTAAGTGCTGGGTCCTTTTGATCCATACCCGTTTTCAACCGAACAACAGCTTCTCCTTCACCAATTTTTCCTTCTTTCATCTTATCATACATTTCTTGATGATGTTCAATGGATTTCCCTCGACATGGGCAATTTTTACCTGGGCGTTTATATTGCTCACGAAATATTTTTCCTTCACAAGAACAGACATAGGCTTCACCCTTATCTATCATTTTACCTGCTTCAGTTTGATATATTTCAACCCTATCGCTTTTGTAAATAGTATCATGATATTTCACACCTAACCAATCTAGCCCTTCAGGAATAAGATCATATGCCTCTGGGATTACATATTTGGCATTAGGTTCCTTAATCTTTCCTAAAGTTGTACCAATAGTATCATCAAAAACAAGTAATAATTTTCCATTATATCGTTTAACATATTCATCATTTAATATAACCATCCTAGCATTCCCGATATGAAGAGCGCCAGAAGGGTAAGGTGCTAAGCGCATTACCACTTTTCCATTTTCAGCACCCGGTAATTCAGGTAAAACTTTTTCTTGCGGTTTAGATTTTTCTTTTTCATCTAAAGCATGAGGATCTAATAAGAGAACTTTCTCCTTTTGGAGTTCAATTCCAAGTTGATTAATTTCTTCAATAATAGTAAAAATTTTTATTTTTATTTCTGCCCCTTTTGAACGTAATTCGGGAACATCGCGCATTAATTTCCCCATAACTGCTTTTGGATTAGCTTTCCCTTTAAATTTGATCGCATTGATTAATCCTTCGAGCCAAATAATTTTATCTATAGATTCCATATATGGTGCACCATTTTGATATGAATGGATAAATATTTCAAATGAAAAAAATTTTAAGATCTTTGTAATCTCACTAAACAAATATCAATAAAAAAAAAAAAATTAGTTTTGTGTTTATATTTATTTATATTTAATGAATTTATTTATATATAAATTTTTAAAATGAAAAAAATTTTAATATCTTTGAAATATCAATAAAAAAAAATAAAAAAAAAAAAAAAAAAGAACTATTCTCTTTATATTTCTTTAAAATTAAAGAAAGTATTTATAAATCAAATTCAACATAAAAAACCTTATTTCATCTTTTTTACATAATTATCCAAGCCATCTTGTTGAATTCCTTCTATTAAACTTTGTATTTTTCCATCATTATGAATTTTTAGTAATCCCTCAAATTTTTTACAATATATATCTGAACACTCAGCACATGTAGAAAATGAATTTTTCCGAGCACATTTGCGTATTTTACAAAATGGATTCCCTCCCCCATCACGACAACCAGGACAGGTTTCTCCAAGAAAGAAATTTGAAATTTTCTTATATCCTAGATATTTAATTTTCATGAAAGGAATTGCTTTTGATATTTCATCAAAATTACGTTCTTGTAAAATTTCATTCACTTGTTGAATGGCTTTACCTACTTTAGAAAACCATTGTTTACATTCATCACAATTTAGTCCACAATATGCAATATCTTCATTATTTACCATAATAATCACATTGAATAATTTATTCAATTATGATACTTTTTGTCGGAGTTTAAATAATCCAAAAGAGGATATTAGTTTTTTAAATTATTTTTCTATATATGACATAATTTTTTTTTTTCAATTTTTATTTCCAAACCTCTTTTAATATTCAAAAAATTTCAATCAATATAGGATTAAAAAGGAGTAAAAAAAGTGAAAAATTCAAAAAGAAATAAAAAAACTATTCTATTTTCAAATTCTCGATTTTCATCCTGCAAGGGTAAAAATCTATGTAATTAATGAAAAAAAAAAGCAAGCCTTAAAAAATGTCTTAATACATATAGCCAAATTTTCCTTTAGCAGTTTTCATTAAGATTTTTTATTACAAAGAAAAAAAGAAGATTGCCAAGGCAATAGAATCTAACGAAACTTTTGGAATAATCCTAATGAAAATCAAATTAAAACTTAAAAAATCGATGAAAAACTTATTAAATAGGCAAATTTCTATTAATTATTAAAAGAATAATAGGAGAAATTCTAATGGAAAAAGAGAGAAATTATGAGAATGATGAAAATGGTAAAGAAAAGAAAATAGACATACCAGGAAAAGATATTTTTTTTTGTCCTGAATGTCATCATTCAATTAAAATTTCTTATCATCCTCTTTATTGCGATTCTTGTGGATTTAAATTCATATTTGATAACAATGGTGAATTATTATTAGATGACGAAAATTATGCACTATTTCCTCAAAATGTAAATTTTAGGGAAATACCCAATGATGAAGCAAAAAATCAATATAATCCTCCTAATATGATAAAACCACTAATATCTTTAAATGAATCTAATGAAATTCCTTTCTTTTATCAAAAAACTTTGCATAAAAAAAAAAAAAAAACTTGGAATATATTAACAGGTATTCTCTTACCTCTTGCGACAATGGCATTAGTTTTTTTTGGTATAATTATTCTGGAATTTATTCTTGACCTATTTCCTTCAATACCAGCACCTATTAGGCAGTTTTTATTAGCCAGTCCTTCAATATTATTCTTAATTGTTCCAGTTCTATGGATTCAATTTTACTATCCGGGTAAATTAACATTCAAACAGAAAGCTGCAGAATTAGGATTACCTCTTAATAAATATGACAAACCAGAACTGATTCGGGAAATATTATTAGGAATATTCCTTGGTTTAATACTAATTATTTCAGCTTATGTCATTCAAATATTAGGGTTTTGGATTGTAAAATTATTTTACAAAACAGATGTTTATAAATTAATTGAAATTTCCCAAATTGGTGAAGTATTCACAATGAACACTTCAATAACCCTTGGTGAGCTATTTGCCATTATTTTAATTAATCTCCTATTTGTAGGTATTGCAGAAGAAATTATGTTTAGAGGATTTGTGCAAAAATGTTTTGAAAGTAAATTAAAGAATTCATGGGCACTAATTTTTACGGCCTTTTTCTTTGCACAATTCCATATTTGGTTTACTTTTGAAATCCCAGCAATTTATTTATTTTTCCTCGTAAATTATTTCATTCTTTCTTTAATTTTAGGTCAAATTAGAAATTGGAGAAAAGATTTAATTGCAGTAAGTATAGCTCATATAGTTTATAATATTGGAATAGTTATCTTTGTATATATAATACTATTGTAATGTTTTTTTTCTGAGATATTCTCAATAAATCAAATATTCTTGGATAAATACTATGTCAATTCTTTCAAATTTCATCCAAAATACAAAAAATAAAAATAAATTCATCGGAATTGGATTAGATTCAGAAATTACCTCAGCTAAACGCATAATTTATGTTTCTGAAAAATTAACTCAAGAATCTGCTAATAAGGTCTTATTAGTGGGAAAAAAGAATTCATTCAAAAATGTATTAATTAGTGAGAAATTGTTAAATCGGAATATTTTTTACAAAGAAGTAGTGAATCCCAGTAATTTTCTTATAGATAACTTAATTAACTCCAAAAATGTTGAAGTTCAACCTGGAATTATTATTAAATTATCAGGAATAATCAGGGGAAATTTATCATCAAATATTTTTCTGAAAGAAATTAAATTAATACAAAAAAATGATCAGATTAATCGTCTAGCCCTTCTTGAAACATCAGAACAACATCAATTTTTTTATATTGGAGTTGGAATTGATGAAATAAATTCATTTGATAGAAAAAAACAATTTATTATCCAATCAATGTCATTTCTTAAGAAAATCGGCATTTCTCCTAAAATTGGAATTTTAAGTGGGGGAAGAGTAGACGATATTGGTAGAGATTCAAATATTGATAAGAATATAATAAATGCAAAGAAATTAGCCGAATTTTTTAATATCCAATATCCAAAAATTCAAATAAAACATTATGAAATTTTAATTGAAGAAGCAATTAAAGATAAAGTTAATTTATTGATAGCTCCAGAAGGGATTTCGGGAAACTTAATATATAGAACATTAGTCCATTTAGGTTCAGGAAAATCTTATGGTGCAATATACTTAACCATTCATGAAAATTTCAATAAAGTTATTATTGATTGCTCAAGAGATGCACCTGATTTTGAATATAGAGGTTCTTTTTATTTCTGTTTAGGATTGAAGTAAATATTTAAATATAAATAAATAATTGAGGAGATTAAATGGAATTAAAGTATACTCTAAAATTATATATTGATAACAAACGAATTCCTACTAAACCATATATTTTAAACACACTAGGAAATATTTGTGCAGGATTTTTTGAGGAATTAAAGGAAATTCCAGAACAGAGGAAAATAGTAATATTTTTCAATGAAGTAAATAAACTGGATACGATTGCAACAATATCTTCTGAAGACATTAATATCGAACTAAAAAAATTTGTTCAAATTTTAATGAAAAAAACAATTTTTGGATTTATAAGTTCCCTTAATGATATTCCATCGACATTCCCTGATTCAGAGGTTAAAATAGAATATGAAAAACATTAATTGTTTAAATCCTTGCTAAATTGGTCAACTATATAAAATATTATTTAAGAGGAATTCAATGAAGTTTGAAAAAATGAATACAAAATTTACTCGGATTATTCTAAAAATCTGGTATATTGGAACCAATTTTTCAGGATCTCAACGACAGGTTAACAAGCGGACAGTCGAGGGTGAATTAATCAGAAGTTTATATCAATCCAAATATATACATGATGTAGAGTCGAATAATTTTAAAACTGCAGCACGAACAGATGCAAAAGTTCATGCACGTGAAGCGGTCTATTGTTTTAATACTGAAAAAAAATTTTATCTCCAGAGATTAGAGTCCTTTTTGCCATATGACGTTGGAATTTCCGCTTGGGGAAATGTACCTTTAGATTTTCACCCAAGGTGGGAAGCAAAATCTAAAATTTATCGCTATATTTATCAAAAACTTCCAAATTCATCTTTAAATTTCAGCTTAATGAAATCTGCTATGAAATTAATTGAAGGTCATCATAATTTTAAACTATTTTCTAAGACAAATCCATCCAAAAGTGAACAAAATACCGAATTGACAATGAAAAATGCAAATATTATTGAAGAAAAAGATTTTTTTTTGTTTGAATTTGAAAGTAGAGCATTTTTATGGCAACAAATTAGAAGAATGGTTTCATTTATCATAAAAATAGGAAATAGTGAAAAATCATTAGAAGATTTAATTTATAGATTTTCTAATGACGCTTTGGAAGATCCATTTGAAAAACGAGATAAACCTTGTAATCCTGAAGGATTAATATTATGGAAAATGGATTTTGGAAGCAAAGTGTCATTTACAGAGAACATAAAAGGTAAAAAACGTAGAACACAAACTTTAAACGAATATATTTCGAAGTTATTGCAGGAATCATCAATTTTAAAAGTATTAAATGAATAAAATTCAAATAAACAATTCTATTGTTATTAATATTAGAGATTCATAACTGTAAGTTTAGCTAACATTGCATTTAATTGAATTTCTTCAGTGGCACCTTGAGAAAGTCGAAATTCAATTTCTGCCAACATTTTAATTATATTCATCTTGATTTTTTCAGAAATATCTAAATTAAAGACTTCTTGATGACATTGACGTATAATATTCCTTCCTGAAAGTCCATACATATTGAAAAAATCATCAAGTTTTCTCTTTGCTACCATAAATTCTCGAGCCAAACCTGCTTTTAATAAATCTTGAATTTCTAAAGGATTAATCTTACCAGTTATTTTATAAACAATTTCTTCAGTGATTTGATCTCCCAATGTTGAGCATGCTTGAATATAATTAACACCTCTCCGCATATCTCCATTTGATACATATATTA
>CAYPTZ010000161.1:0-448 GCA_964413395.1 uncultured archaeon
TTGCTTGGCGGTTTTTATCATAATCCTTCGCTTTATTTAATTTATTATAATTATTGTAGGAATCAGACACATGAATTAATATAAAAATTTTCTTAAATAAATTTTCTTCAAATGTTAAAAAAAAAAATTAGTTATTTGATTGAATTTCTGGTGTTTTTTCGAATTGGCTATTGTGTAATTCTGCATAGAATCCTCTTTTGGCTAATAATGTTTCATGATTGCCTTGTTCTACTATATCTCCATCACGCATTACTAAAATCAAATCTGCATCTCGAATTGTAGATAATCGATGGGCAATAACAAAACTTGTTCTATTTTTCATAAGATTATCCATAGCTTTTTGAATAAGCAATTCTGTTCGTGTATCCACTGAACTTGTGGCTTCATCTAAAATTAATATCTTAGGATTCCTAATGACTGCTTTAGCAATAGCTAATCTCTGCTTCTG
>CAYPTZ010000161.1:458-7339 GCA_964413395.1 uncultured archaeon
TAAAATTAATATCTTTGGATTTGCTAGGACCGCACGAGCTATTGTAAGAAGTTGCTTTTGACCTTGAGAAATATTAGTCATTTCTTCATTAATTATCATATCATAACCATCTGGCAGAGTATGAATAAAATGATCTACATGTGCTGCTTGGGCTGCAATGATAACTTCTTCATCAGTGGCATCTGGTCTGGCATAACGAATATTTTCTCGAAGAGTATCATTATATAGCCATGTATCTTGTAAAACCATTCCAAATATTGATCTTAAACCGTTTCTCGTGAATTTTTTGGATTCAATACTGTCGATATAAATTTCTCCACCATTTAGTTCATAGAAACGCATTAGCAATTTGACGATTGTGGTTTTTCCTGCGCCTGTTGGACCGACAATTGCTATTTTTTGACCAGGATGAGCTTCTGCAGAGAAATTATTAATCACAATTTTATCTTGATTGTATCCGAAGTTGATATTCCGAAATTCAACATGTCCTTTGATATTTTCAGGATAAATTGGATTTTTTGTCTCTGCAATTTCTTCATCTTCATCCAAGAATTCAAAGACTCTCTCTGCTGCCGCGGCAGTTTGCTGTAAAACATTAGATATGTTTGCCACTTGATTTAATGGACGAGTAAATGACCTTACATATTGAATAAATGCTTGTATATCACCAATAGAAATTTTATCTCGAACAGCAAAATAGCCACCGAGAATCGCTACTAGTACATATCCTAAATTTCCAATAAAAAATATCATTGGCATCATCAATCCTGAAAGAAATGCTGATTTCCATGCTACAGAATATAATTTTTCATTGTGTTTTTCGAATTTTTCAATACTTTTTTGTTCTCCGTTAAATGATTTTACAACCACATGAGCACCATACATTTCTTCCACATGTCCGTTGACATCGCTAAGAGATTTTTGTTGTTGAATAAAATATTTTTGAGATTTCTTTACAATTAACATAACTATCATTAAAGACATAGGAATGGTAATTAATGTCACAAGTGTCATTGTAACACTAATTGAAAACATCATAATCAGCACTCCAATCAAAGTTGCAACTGAAGTAATGATTTGTGTCATACTTTGGCTAAGAGATTGGTTTACCGTATCCACATCATTTGAAATTCGAGATAATACTTCTCCATGTGTACTCTTATCAAAATATTTTAGTGGAAGTTTATTTATCTTTTGAGAGAGATCCTTTCGTAAACGATAAGAAACATCTGTGGATACATTACTCATAATCCAACCTTGAATATATAAGAAAATTGTTGAAATAATATATAATCCAAGAACAGTAAGGATAATTATACCAATATATTCGAAATCAATTTTTCCAATTCCTTGAACTTGTAGCATTACCCCTTCAAATAGGCGAGTAGTAGCTCTTCCCAATATTTTAGGACCAACAATAGCAGAAGTTGTTGAAAGAATTGCAAAAATAATTACTAATAATAATGCTTTTTTATGATGTGCCATATATTTGAACAATTTCTTTAATGATCCTTTCAAATCTTTAGCTTTTTCACTTTTCATCATTGCCATATGTCTTCCTGGACCCATAGCTGCTGGCTTTTTCCCCAATTTTCTTTGAGTTTTATGATATTCTTCCAATTGTTCAGGAGTTATATCTTTCAGATCCTTTTTTTTATGGTTTAGTTTCATTTGCTTTTCTTTTTGTTTCTGCTTTTTTGAATCTCCATTCATGCTAAATCTTCCTCCTTTATCTGTGAGAGTGCAATTTCTTTATAAGTTTGGCAACTCTCCATCAATTTTTTATGTGTTCCTTTTCCAACAATTTTACCTTCATCTAAGACAATAATTTTTTCAGCATTCATGACTGAGGTAACACGTTGAGTAACTATGATAAGATTGCTTTGTCTAATGTGTTTTTTAAAGCCCATTCTTAATTTGCTTTCTGTTTTGAAGTCTAAGGCAGAAAAACTATCATCCAGTAAATATATGGGAGGTTGTTTTACAATTGCTCTAGCAATTGCTAATCGTTGTTTTTGACCTCCTGATACATTGCTTCCTGCTTGAGAAATAGATCTTTGCATTCCATCGTTGGCAATTTCTACAAAGGTTGAAGCTTGGCTGATATCGATTGCTTGTTGTAACAATTCATTAGGAGCTTCTTCATTTGCATAACGAAGGTTACTTTCAATAGTCCCTGAAAGTAAAACATTTTTTTGACCTACATATCCTAATTTTTCTCGTAAATCGTGTTGCGAAATAGTTTTAATATCAACTCCATCCAAAAGAATTTCTCCAGAATTCACTTCATAAAATCTTGGAATTAAATTCAAAATTGTTGATTTTCCTGCTCCTGTGGCGCCAATAATCGCTGTAGTTTCACCTGGTACGGCTTTAAAAGATATATTACAAATTGCATCTTCCTCTGCACCATGATATCGAAAACTAACATTCCGAAATTCGACTGTTCCTTTAAAATTTTCAGGGAGTGAACTTGGATTTGTAATATCATGAATTGCTGGAGTTGTTTGTAATACTTTAGAAATTCGATTAGCTGAAACTGCCGCTCGTGGAAGCATTATAAACATCATTGTAAGCATTAAGAAAGACATAACTATTTGCATTGAATATGTCATGAATGCCATCATATCTCCAATTTGCATTTGGCCATCAGCTACTTGATGTGCCCCTACCCAAACAATCGCTATAACAAGAATATTCATGATGAACATCATTATCGGCATCATTATTGTCATTACTCGATTAATAAAGAGTGAAACTGATGTTAAATTTTTATTTGCTTTATTGAAACGTTCTTCTTCAAAATTTTGCATATTAAAGGCTCGAATAACCATCATTCCAGTCAAATTTTCCCGACTGACTAAATTCAGCTTATCAACTAATTTCTGAACACTTTTGAACTTCGGAAGTGCAATCCAGAATACTATTAGAATTAGTGATAAAAGAAGTCCAACCGCTACTGCAATTAACCACCACATGGAAGAACTTTTATTCACTGCTTTTATTATTCCTCCAATCCCCAAAATAGGCGCATAAAATACCATACGAATCAACATCATGGTAACCATCTGGATTTGAGTAACATCGTTAGTTGTTCGAGTAATTAGTGAGGATGTTGAAAATTTATCATATTCTTCATGGGAGAAACTTTCAATTTTTTTAAAAATATCACGTCGTAGATCATGAGCCATCCCAGCAGCAGTTTTTGCAGATATATATCCTACTGCTATTGTGCATATTACTGATAGTAATGTTAATCCAAGCATTATTAATCCAGTATTGATTACATACTTATTTTGAATACTTTCAATAGTCATACCTAACGCTTCATACTCACGTCTTACTGCTTGAATTGATGCTTGCAATAACATAGTTTCTAAAGTGGAAAATCTTTGAGTAATTTCATCCCTAATTGTGATTCTATTACTTTCAGGTATCATTTCAATAAGAATAAATAAGTCATCTACTGATTCTATTGCTGATATATTTAGTGGAAATTCAATTTCCATTTCTTGAACCATTGTTTTGTTTTCTATTGCAAGTTCAAAAACCATTACTGTAAACAATGCTTTGCCCATAATAGGATTTAATTCTTCGATCTTTTCTTTTGCTATATCTTTTCTAATAAATATTGATTCATTAATCAATATTGGATATTTTTCCAGATAATCTTCATAGTTGGCTTGTATTGTGTCAGTTGAATTTACAAATATGTATACTAGTGATATATCTTCTTGTTCACTTTCTGATAAAAATAGTAAACAGCGATCATATTGACTCTCCCGAATAGCTTCTGGCACAGCATCAATAATACCATTTTGCTGCACTCCCACATTAATTATTTTAGAAAAATAATCTGGGAGTGCTAAATCTAGAGAGGCTTGGGCATATAATAGCCCAATTGCTAAAAATATTATAGGTAAATATGGTTTGGTATAATGTCGAATTTTAATCATCATTATTTGTTCTCCTTAATTTTAAAAAAGTTATTAATGGTGTTTTTCATGTTTGTTCAGTATTATTTATTCAAATTTATATCAATCTGTCAAACCCTATTCTATAAATTAAGATTCTGGTTGAATATTAAAACTACAATTTTTATTTTTTCGATTTTCTAATGGATCAATTCCATGTTTAGTTGCAAGTTCTTGTAAAGATGCTAAGGCAGTCTTAATTATTTGATGAACTTCATTGGGGGCAACTTTAAGTAAAGGAAATGATATACAGGAAAATTTATGCATATCTCTTAAAAAAAGGGATATAAATTTTTGATTTTCCTCAGGATTTTTCATAGAACCCATTACAGTGAAATTTTGGATTAATTTTTGAATATTTACTAATCTATTCATCATTTTCGCCATAAATATTTCCTTATTTTTATCGAATTCTTGTAGTCCGAAATCAGTTAGTGAATATAGTTTTTGCACCCGACCTTTTTCTATTTTTTCTTGAAATTGAATTACCTTTTTCTCGGTTAGTATTTTTAATACATTATAGATTGCTGTTTGACTAGGTGACCAATGAAATTTTTCTTCAAAAATTTGGGTTATGCCATAACCATGAATGATTCCATTTTGCTTTATCAGAAAAACGATCATTTCATCTAGAGATAATATTTGATGAGGAAGAGGCACCATAACTATATAATATTTTTGTTATATAAAAAAATTACGATATAAAAAAAAACATATATAAAGATAATATCATATAAATTTTTAGCAAAAAGAAAACCTAAATTAAAAAATTATAATATTTCTACGATTTTTTATTAATTTTTGCATTTATCAAATGAAAATTGAAGTAAATTTTACTTACTGCTTCAACACTTTAGATTATTCAGACATTTTATGTTTTTTTGTATAGAAAAAAAAAAATGATAATATAATGCAAAGTTTCCAATACTGTTATTGTGTCTTCATACAATTGGAGTATTTAGCTATTTTAAAGTCTAATTTTTGAATAATATCCAACTATTTATCATTATGTTGAAGTAATTTTTTTTTTTAAAAAGAAGTTTTTATAAATTCTTTATCACTTTACAGGGATTTCCGGCTGCAAAAACTCGTGATGGGATGTCTTTGGTCACAATTGCACCCGCTCCGATTACAGTATCATCTCCAATAGAAACTCCGGGACAGATAATGGCACCTCCCCCTATCCAGACATTTTTTCCAATTGTAATTGCAAATCCTAATTCGTCTCCTTTTTTACGTAATTCTGGATCTATAGGGTGTGACGCAGTGTAAATTTGAACTAAGGGACCAAACATAGTATTATCTCCAATTGATACCTTGTTTACATCTAAAATAATGCAATTAGTATTCATATATACATTTTTTCCTATACAAATATTTTTTCCATAATCACAAAAAAATGGTGGTTCAATTGTTATAGGATCTTCAAATGAAGTCAATAATTGTTTCAATATCTGTTTTCTGCCATTATCATCCAAAAAATTTAATTGATTATATTGCTGACATAAAATATGGGCCTTATTTCGTTCTTTTGTCAATTGAGGATCTCCAGCATTATATAATTTTCCTGCTAACATTTTTTCTTTTTCTGTTAAAGAATTCATTTTGATCTTCACAATTCTCCTTGAAATATATTTTTTTTTGAGTTTTAAGGATAATGCTATTATTTTAGTACAATTATATTAATTTCATAATACAAAAAAAAGAAGAATATATTACATTTTCACTCTAATTTTAAGGTATCATAGAAAAATTCTAGTGAATAAAATGAAAAATCGGAAATTGGGAAAAACAAACTTTAGTGTATCGGAAATTTCACTTGGAACTTGGCAATTAGGGGGTACTTGGGGCCAAGATTTCAGTGAAGATGTAGCCAATTCTACATTAACAACAGCTATCGAGAATGATGTTAATTTTTTTGATACTGCAGACGTCTATAGAAATGGACTGAGTGAAAAAACTTGTGGACACTTTCAAAAAACTGTTAATAAAGAGATGATAATTGCAACAAAATGTGGACGAAGACTAAATCCTCATACTCCTCAAGGATATAATAAAGAAAATATCCAGAAATTTGTGGCAGATAGTCTTCAAAATATGAATGTTGATTCATTAGATCTCATTCAACTTCATTGTCCCTCAACTGACGTTTATTACCACCCAGAGGTATTTTCAGTTTTAGATGACTTAGTCGTGGAAAATAAAATAAAACACTATGGAGTGAGTGTTGAGAGAGTAGAAGAAGGTTTAAAAGCTTTAGAATATCCTAATGTCTCAACCATTCAAATAATCTTTAATATATTTCGCCAAAGACCTCTTGAAATTTTATTTAACGAAGCAAAAAAGAAGAATGTTGGCATTATTGTTAGAGTACCTTTAGCAAGTGGGTTGCTTTCAGGGAAATTCACAAAAGATACCATATTTGGAGAAAGTGATCATCGATTCTTTAATCGAAAAGGTGAAGCTTTTGATAGTGGAGAAACTTTTGCTGGGATTGATTATCAATTGGGATTAGATGCAGTTGAAAAAATAAAGATTATTTTTGAGAATCCTGATAATCTGGCTCCCTATGCATTACGCTGGATATTAATGTTTGATGCTGTTTCTTGCATTATTCCTGGTGCAAGTAAATTAGATCATGTTATATCAAATGTATCTGCATCCGATCTTCCTGCTTTGACCAAATCTCAAATGGATGAAATTCAAGAAATTTATGAAAAAATGATTAAACCATCTGTCCATCAGAGATGGTAAAATTCTGTTTATGTTTTTTTTTTTTTTTTAGAAATTGAAGATGTTATAAAATTAATAAAATTTGTTTTGAAGAAAGAACTAAAGAGCAAAATTGAAGAAAGAGTGTTTTGCATAATTATTAAATTTAATGATTGTGCTTCAAACTCAACTTTC
>CAYPTZ010000162.1:0-7279 GCA_964413395.1 uncultured archaeon
ATTTTCACCTTTACGTAAAAAAATTTTTACAGGAACTGATGGGGTTATTTTTGTTTTTGATGCCCAAAGATCAAGATTTGAAGATAATATTCAATCTTTAAAAGAATTAAAGATTGTTTCTGAAAATCGTTTAATTTCTGAGTTACCCTTATTAGTTATGGCCAATAAGCAAGATCTCCCTGATACTATGAAAAAAGCAGAAATTGAAAAAGTATTAGCAAAGGAAGGATTGTTTAATGGTGTAAAACATAAACTTAATGCTTGGAATCCTATCATATATGAGAGCGTTGCACTATATAATGTTGCTCAGAATGTATACCAAGTATTTTCTGAATTGGCTAGAAGAACTGCGCTATATCAAGCATTAGGAAATGGTAAAGCCCCAGATACATCAAAACCTCCAAAATTAAGTGATTCTGTTCCTGATTTATAATGTTAATTCTTTTTTGAAAAAAGAGTTGTTTTTTCTTTTCAATAAAGTAATTGAATATTTTTAAAAAATTAAATCTTCATTGTGTTGAAAATCCAAGGATTTTTATAGTATAAATCCAAATTTCGAAAATTTATTATTTTATGTCGCTTTATTTTATTCAATATTAAGTGAAAGTTGAGAATAATAATGGTTAAATCTGGATATAGTTTTGTAAAAGAAACCTTTCAACAACACGATAAATCATTTGGTTCAGAAATGTGGAAACGGATGGTAGCTATTCGTCGTGGGCGTTCTACAGTGAGAGTTGAACGACCGATTAACATTTCACGCGCAAGAACCCTTGGATATAAAGCAAAACAAGGATATATTGTTGCAGTAACTAAAGTACGTCGTGGAACCTTACATAAACTCCGACCAAAAATGGGAAGGAAAGCAGCAAATTTAGCAGTAAATAAAATTACTCCTAAGAAAAATCTTCAATGGATAGCCGAAGAAAGAACTGCCAAAAAATACCCTAATTTAGAGGTATTAAACTCATATAAAGTTGGTTCTGATGGTTCAAGTCATTTTTATGAAGTAATTTTAGTAGATCCTGCTCATCCTGTTATTAAATCTGATCCAAAAATCAATTGGATTTGCAGATCAAGTAATAATACTCGTGTTTTTCGAGCTTTAACATCTGCTGGTAAGAAAGTTCGTGGATTACGAAATAAAGGTCATGGGGCAGAAAAAGCAAGACCTTCATTAAGAGCAAATCGAAATCGACATTAATTTTTTTTTTGTTTTTTTTATATTTTACATGGAGTTCTTAAGTTTGTCTAATAAAGATCTGAATGAATTTTCGAATAATAGTAAAGATATTGTCCCAAAGATCAAAATTCGACAAATAGATTTTAGGACTCACGTTCATGCAACTGAATCTCCTTTGAAAGTAATTCAAACTTTAAAAAAAATAATTCCAGAAGAATATTCTGAGCAAGATATAATTATTGAAGATTGTATTGGATCTTTTGGTCAAAAAATATCATCTGTATTGATACAACTTAAAACTCAGAAATTAATAAAGAAATCAATTAGTCACTTGGGTAAAAAACTCAATGAAAATGATAAGAATGAAATTTTAAATTCACTAGCTTTACGCTTAGATAGAAAATATAAATTTTATTTTAGAATTGATAAACAAAAGTTAGCTTTAGAAAATATAAATTTGGGAAGAAATCAAAATACTATTCAAGTTATCATTTCAATTCAAAATATGTCATATAAAATTCCTTTATCAAAAGGGATTATAAGTAATTATTTCAAGGAAATAAACTTATTATAAACTAAAAAAATAATTTTCAATTGGAGAAATCCCTACATAATGTATGTAAATACCTATATCCCATGGAATAATGATGAAGTAGAATTTGTTAATTTGGTAAATTTAGCCTACAAATTGGGATATCAAGTAGTATTTATAAATTTTAAAACAAAAGAAGAATATCTAAATTTTAAAAATTCACCTTTTTTTAGATCTAATCCTCACAATATGCAATTTCCAATTTCTATCAAATCAGTATTATTTTATAAGTCCGATTTATTAAAAATTCCAGTTATCCCTAGAATTACTCTATCTCCTAAAACTCCAAATCTCCTAAAACAAGAATTATCAGAGTGGTACAAAAGAAAATGTATAATCTCAGTAGAATCGAATAATAAAGAAATATTACAAATAGCTGCAAGAGATGGAAGAGTAGATATGTTATCTGCATCAACTATAGAATTTCAAAAGACATTATCTAAAGGAATTCTCTCACTTGCAAGACAGAATAATTGCGTAATTGATTTTAGCCTTACTCCAGTTTTAGAAACATATAGCAATAATAGAACAAGATTATTTAGAGTTATATATCGTCTATTTATGGCAGCTAAACCAAATTCGAATTTATATACGTTAGGAAGCAACTATCAAATAAAAAATAATCCTTTCTTATTAAGAGGGCCTGTTGAATCAATGAGCATTTTAAATTCAATATTAAAAATACCAAAATATTTTACAAAGAAAATATTAAGTGATAATGCAGAATCTTTGATTTTGAGATATATTAAAAAAGATTTAGGATTATTAGTCGAATCTGGAGTAGAAATTGTTGACATTAAAAAAATTGATAGTTGACATCCAAAATAAAAAGATAGGATCCAATTTAAAATGAAGTTCATACGGCAAAGATACATATTATTTGAAATTATCAGCCAAAACAATTCAGTGTTTGACAAAGGAACAATAATTAAATCAATTTGGAAACAATTGATCCAAGTATTTGGTGAACATACTACTTTTCAAGTTGGATTATGGATGATCAGATGGGATCAATCGAATAATTGTGGTTTAATTCGATGTGATAATATTACTAAAGAAGAAGTGACAACTGCAATGGCTTTAATAAAAAAAATTTCAAATATTCCAGTTATTTTCCATACACGAAAAACAAGTGGAACTATTAAAAAAACTTTAAAGCTTTGGCGTTTTTATTTCAAAACTGAACCTCCCAAAAGAGAACTTATAAAGGAGAAGATGTAAATTAATAAGGTATATCCATCTAATACTGAATTTACTCCAATTACTACAGGTAAAATAATCTCAGAAAAAAAATATAAAGAATTATTAATTTCTTCTGATTTACAGTATATTTATTCCACTTATTCCCATTTTTTATTGATTTATGCAATTTATCCTAAACTATCTCGAATTACTGCATATCCAATAGAATATGAGTATATATGGAAAATGTCTATATCGATTAAAATACTAAATCCACAAATTTTAGCTACAATCAGCAGAATATTACGAAATAATAAGATTATTCATACTACTGGGATTTCAAAGAAGAATGGTAAATTTATTGTTGAAAATTATATAAGTCCATTTAATAACTGGAATTTTGCACAAGGTATTGTAAATGAAATTATAAAACAAGAAGAAATTTTCCAATGTAAAATAGAATGCCTTAGAATTGAATAAAATTACAAGTGGACAAGTTAGTTATAATACCAATATAATTTATATACAAAAAATTGATATTAAATCAAGGATTATTTAATCCAACGTTAAGAAAAAAAACAGTGTAAATACTATATGCCTCGAGTGGATGTTTCTAGTAAAGATTTAGATAATAGTAAAAAAAATAATGATGATTTGAAGAGTTATAAGTATTTACTTGGAGATTATGGAATATCTATGCTTTTATCTATTGGTCGAGGTGCAAAAAAACCCGATTCCATTATGATGCTTTCAGGCGTTCCCGCAGCATGTATTTCTGGTCGAATGCCAGTACTTCTAAATCTAAAAATAATTGAGCAAGTTAATGGTGAATATTTAATTACTCAAGAAGGTTTAGATTTTTTAAAATGCATTGAAGAAAAAATCTAATTTTTTAAAATCAAAACATCTTATTATTTTGAATACTTCTTATTCTTGTTACATTATATGTAACAACGAGAAACAAGCCGTAATCATTGATTTATTTCAATGATGACTTGGGCAATGATGATCCTATGACAATCAGAGTGAAAACTATGACGTTGTCGCCCCACGCTGAGCCATTTGTTTTCAATAACATAAAACGAGATATTGAAACACGATTTATGAAATGAAAAAAAACTTATTCTTTTTTTTTTTTACATTCCATTCTTATAATATCTATATCAATGATAATATAGTGGAAAATAAATGAAAGTTGCTCGGTTTATTGAACCAGGGAATATTGAAATTTGTGAAGAACCAATACCTTTACCAAAATCTGGAGAAATCGTGGTTAAGGTAAAAAATAGTGGAATATGTGGAACTGATCATCATATATTTACAGGAAAAGTTAAAGGATTGGTTGATTCTGGAATTATTTTAGGACATGAATTTTCAGGAGAAGTTTATACTATAGGTGAGAATGTTATTGGTTTCTCTGAAGAAGATCCAGTAGCTATTGAACCGAATTTATATTGTGGTTCTTGCCATTATTGTAGAAATGCAAAAAAGCATTTTTGTGAAAATTGGTCTGCAATTGGAATATCTAGGGATGGTGGATTTGGAGAATATGTTTCCATACCTGCTTCTGCTGCATATCATTTACCAAAAGGTTTAGATTTTAAAAAAGCTGCATTTTTTGAACCTATGGCATGTGTATTACATGGTATTGAGCGAGGGCGAGTAAAAGTAGGGGATAATGTATTAATTCAAGGTGCGGGAAGTATTGGCCAATTATTTACTCAATCATTAAAAAATTTAGGAGTAGCAAATATATTTATTAGCGATATTGATTCTCAAAAGTTAAAACTGGCAAAGCAATTTGGAGCCGATTACACAATTAATGTTAAGGAAACTAATCTTTCTGAATTTATTAAAGAAGAAACAAATCACCGAGGAGTCCAAGTGATTATTGATGCTGCTGGATTAACATCTACAATTCCAACAGCACTAGATATGTTGGAAAATACAGGAAGAGTTGTTATTTTTGGTGTTCCGAATGAAATTAAAAACGTAGAAATAAGACCTTATGAAATATATCGGCGTGAAATCGAGATAATCGGAAGTTTTACTAATCCTTATACAAATGAGGCTTCATTAGAAATGTTAAAAAAGATTGAAACTGATCCCATTATAACTAATCAGATAAAATTGGACAATCTGGTTCAATATGGATTAAATATATTAGGAAAATCAGGAGTTCTAAAAATTCAAGTCCAATTTTAGAAGAATTCAATTTTTGGTAATTCCTTGAGTATAAGCTTTATCAGTAAGAGAATATAATTTTTTATCAAGTTCATCAATCCGTTTTTGTAAATTTAATATTTGGAAAATCCTTTGATTTTCTGTAGCTCCTCCATATACATTCAAATCTAAAATTAATAAAAGATAGGAATTAATACTTAGAATTCCTTTAGCTATTTCTATAGCTTTTTTCATTTCTTCTGGGATCCAAATTGTTTTTTCAATTTTTTGTTTTTTTGAATTTGTTTTTATTTCATTATAAGAAGATATTACAGGATACCAAGGAATTATATCTTTTTTTGGAATTTTTTGAAGGCAACTTCTAAACCAGCGACTAAAATTAAAATGAAATTCTGAATAGGGGTAATTTTCTTCCAAATATATCTTCCAATTTTGAAATTTATTCATTGGAATATATACCTTTAGTCGTTTTTTACCCTGTCTAATTTGTTTCATAATATTCACATAAATGTTATAATGATCCTATATGTCACCTATAAAAGGCAACAAATAAAGATTTACTTTTATTAAAATAAGATATTATTCAATTTATGCCAGAAAATATTATTGATAAAGCATCAACAAACTCAGAAATGATGCTGGGTTCAGTTGAAAATCCTGATGAACAAATAAGTGGAAATCGTGAGATTAGAGTGGCAATTGCAGGCCTAGGAAATTGTGCTGCTGCATTAGCGATGGGGATTGAATACTATAAAGATATTTCACCAGAAGATTCCTTCATTAACGGCCTGATGAATCCTAGTGTGGGAGGATATTTATACAAAGATGTTAAAATTGTTGCAGCATTTGAAATTAATAAACTCAAGATTGGAAAAGATATTACCGATGCAATTTATGAAAAACCTAATGTTGTTCAACCAATTGTTGCACATGAAAAAATGCCTAAGACTGGAGTAATAGTTTCTGCAGGACCAATATTGGACGGATGTGCTGAACATATGAATGAATCTTTTTTCTGTTATAATCCCAAAGAAATTGAAACATGTAATGTGGCTCAAGTATTAAAAGATTCAAAAGCAGAAATTTTAGTTAATTTTTTACCTGTTGGTTCATATGAAGCATCTCGTGCATATGCTCAAGCAGCAATTGACGCAAAATGTGGGTTCATTAATGCAATCCCCGAATTTATTGTTAGCGAACAGGTTGAAGGTGATAAAGATTGGGTTGCTGATTTTGAAAAAGCAGGATTACCATGTGCAGGTGATGACATCAAAAGTCAAGTAGGAGCAACAATTTCTCACAGAGTTTTAGCTAAACTTTTCCTTGATAGAGGAGTAATAATAAAGGATACTTATCAATTGAATATCGGGGGAAATACTGATTTCGAGAACATGAAAATGGAACATCGTTTAACTACTAAACGAAAATCGAAAACTCAAGCGGTTACAAGTTGCCTACCTTATGATATTGATTGTAGGATTGGTCCTTCTGATTATGTTCCCTTTTTAATGGATAAGAAAATTTGCTATATTCGAATAAATGGAGTCACATTTGGAGGGTTACCATTAGTTGCAGATCTAAAGTTAAGAGTTGAAGATTCTCCAAATAGTGCAGGAGTTGTATGTGATATTATTCGAGTTATGAAATTAGCTTTGAATCGGAAGATTTCTGGAAGATTAGAATCAATAAGTTCATTTTCATTCAAACATCCTCATATTCAGCCTATTTCAGATGTGCTGGCTAAAGAATGGGTTAAGGGATTCATAGAAGGAAAAAGAGAATCTTAATTTTTTTTTTTAGATTCAATTACTATTTTTTTTAATAAATCTTTTTGTAAGTCTGCTATATGGGTTTTTATTTGTGAACTTTCATCAAGAAAATTCATGTATTCTTGATCTTCCCCATAATCAGTATTTTCTTCAATCTTTAATGGTTCAGATTGAATTTCTTTTATAGTTGATAGAAATATTTTTTGATAATCATTTTCTTGGATTTCTTCAGTTACTATTACATCTAATTGCTGTTCTTCTTCATCTTTGAAACTACTGTGAGAATATGAGCGTGCAATATATCCTTTTGATTCTTTTGGAAGTAATCTTTTCAAATATTTAGGGAAACTAGCTTCTAATATTATATCA